>NZ_QTQH01000005.1:0-275476 GCF_003853805.1 Burkholderia sp. Bp8994 | reverse complement strand
TGTAGATCTCGAATTTGGCGCCGACGTCGATCCCGCGGGTCGGTTCGTCGAACAGCAGCACGCCCATGTCGCGCGCGAGCCAGCGGCCGATCACGACCTTCTGCTGGTTGCCGCCCGACAGTTCGCCGACCGCCTGCGCGGCGCCGTGGGTGCGGATCCGCAGCGCGTCGATCTGCTGCTCGGCGAGCGCCGTCTCGCGCGCCGTATCGACGATGCCGCCGCGCGCGAGCCGGTCGAGCTGGCCGAGCGACACGTTCGACGTGACCGACTGCGACAGCAGCAGCCCTTCGCCCTTGCGGTCCTCGGTGATCAGCGCGATGCCGTGCTTCACCGCGTCGACGGGCGAGCCGATGCGCGCCGGCTTCAGCGGATCGCCGACCGCGATCATCCCGGCGTCCGGCGTGTCCGCGCCGTAGATCAGCCGCAGCAATTCGGTGCGCCCGGCACCGATCAGCCCCGAGATGCCGAAGATTTCGCCCGAGCGCACTTCGAGCGACACGTCCTGCACGGCCGTGCCGCGCGTCATGCCCGACACGACGAGGCGCGGCGCGCCGATGCGGCGCGCGCCGAGGTCGATGTGCTCGCCGACCTCGCGCCCGACCATCAGCGTGACGAGCCCGTCGGACGTCGTCGCGGCCATGTCGCCGACGTGCACGAGCCGGCCGTCGCGCAGCACCGCGACACGCTCGGCGACCCGCGCGAGTTCCTCGAGCCGGTGCGAGATGTAGACGATCGCCACGCCGCGCGCCTTCAGCCGGTCGATCTGCTCGAACAGCAGTTCGACCTCGCGCGCGGTCAGCATCGCGGTCGGTTCGTCGAGGATCAGCACACGGCAGTCGCCGATCAGGTTGCGCGCGATCTCGACCATCTGCTGGTGGCCGATGCCGAGTGCGCCGACCGGCGTATCGGGATCGACCGCGTCGAGCCCGACCTGCGCCATCGCGGCACGCGCATCGTCGCGCAGCCGCGCGCGATCGATGATGCCGAAGCGCCGCGGCAGACGGTTCAGGAACAGGTTCTCGGCGACCGTCAGCGTCGGCAGCAGGTTCAGCTCCTGCATCACCATGCGCACGCCGAGCGCCTCGGCCTGCGTGCGGCTCGCCGGCGCGTAGGCCTGGCCGCCGAGTTGCATCGTGCCGGCGGTCGGGTCGACGAGGCCGCCGATGATCTTCGACAGCGTGCTCTTGCCGGCGCCGTTCTCGCCCGTCAGCGCGAGCGCTTCACCCGGCACGAGCGTCAACGTGACGTCGGCGAGCACCGGTTCGGCGTAGGTCTTGCCCACACCGGAGACGGACAGCACGGGAACGGCTGAACGGGAGGGTTGGAAGGTCGGTTCCATCGCGATCCTGGTTGCGGCCGCGCGCACGCGGCGCGCGGGTGTGACGCTCACAAGTGCATGTGCATGCAGTGGCCGTGATCGCGCTCACTCCGTATAACGGCCGCCGGGCCCGCTTCTTGAGGCCGGCGGCCGCGACGGGGCGGCGTTACTTCGTCACGAGATCCACCGGCGTCTCGACCACGCCGGACATGTCGGCCTGCTTGCGATGCTCGGCGATCGCCTTGAGCGCCGTGTCGATGCCGAACACGGCCTGCTTCGCCGCGTACTGGTCGGCGGTCGCGAGCACGCGGCCGTCCTTCAGCATCGGCCTGATCGCATTGATGTTGTCGTAGCCGACCACGAACACCTTGCCCTGCTTGCCCGCCGCGCGCACGGCCGACACGGCGCCGATCGCCATGTTGTCGTTGCCGCACAGCAACGCGCGCAGGTTCGGGTATTCGTTGAGCATCGCGGACGCGACCGCATTGCCCTTGTCGATCTCCCATTCGCCCGACTGCACCGACACGACCTTCATCCCGCCCGCCTTCATCGCGTCCTCGAAGCCGGCCGTGCGCTGCTGCGCGTTGGTCGTCGTCGACACGCCTTCGAGGATGCCGACCTGGTCGCCCGCCTTCAGCCGCTTCGCGAGGTAGTCGCCGATCTTGCGCGCGCCCTTGCGGTTGTCGGGGCCGACGAACGGCACGTTCAGGTTCTTCGACTTGAGCACGTCCGGGTCGAGCCGGTTGTCGATGTTCACGACGGTGATGCCCGCGTCGACCGCCTTCTTCACGACGGGCACGAGCGCCTTCGAATCGGCCGGCGCGAGCACGATCGCATCGACCTTCGACACGATCATCTGCTCGACGATGCGGATCTGGTTCGCGGTGTCGGTCTCGTCCTTGATGCCGTTCGTGATCAGGTCGAACTGGCCGGCGTTGTGCTTCTGGTATTCCTTCGCGCCGTTTTCCATCGTCAGGAAGAACTCGTTGGCGAGCGACTTCATCACGAGCGCGACCTTCGGCTTGGCCGCGGCCTGCGCATGGACGGCCGGTGCGGCAGCAACCGCGACGGCGGCAAGTGCGGCGGTCAGGAAGCGACGGCGAAAGAGGACATTCATACACATCTCCTGGCGACTGGCCCGACGGGCCAGATTATTGTTTGACTGTTGTTTTAATGAGAGCAAACGTTTGCGCTACACTTCCCGGGCATCGGCCATCGATGCTGCTTGTCGGTACCACGGAATGGAAGCGAGGCAGACGGCCGACTGCCTGGCGCGTGCTGTCGTGACGCGCCACCGCCGGCGGGACGCCGGCGGAGTGGAAGCTATGCTGTACCGTTTCGGTTCGACGCGCAACCCGTCTGATCAATATTTAAGGGTTTATTCGGAGCGCGCGGTTGCACGCGCCGATTGCGGCGCGTTACATGATCGAAGCGAGGCACGCGCATGCGCCCTCTTGTTTTTCTGTTGACCGGCGATTAGTTGACGGCCGCCGCTCACGGCAACCCGGCTTGTGAGCGACAGCTTCGATCGAAGGACCGACGCGTCGGCACGCCCTGAAATGGCGGATGCAGCATCGGCGCCCGATGCAACGCGTCCGAAGGGCGCCTGCCGCGCCCCCGGAACATCGTCCCGCCGTCAGACCGCTTCGCGCAGCAGCCCGGCGATTTCCGCTTCGTTAAGATGCGGCGCGAACATCTCGATCAGCCGGTACGCATACGCGCGCAGGAATGCGCCCTTGCGCAACCCGACCCGCGTCGTGCTCGCCTCGAACAGGTGCTGCGTGTCGAGCGCGACGAGCCCGGTGTCGCGCTGCGGATCGAAGGCCATTGCCGCGACGACGCCGATCCCCATCCCGAGCTCGACGTAGGTCTTGATCACGTCCGCGTCGATTGCAGTCAGCACGACGTCGGGCACGGCGCCGGCCTGCGCGAATGCCTGGTCGATGTGCGAGCGGCCCGTGAAGTCCTGGTCATACGTGATGATCGGGTACTCGGCGATTTCGTCGAGCGTCAGGTTCTCGCGACCGACGAGCGGATGCCCCTTCGGCACGACGACCGTGTGGTGCCACGAATAGCACGGGAACGTGACGATGTCCGGATAGCGATCGAGCGCCTCGGTCGAGATGCCGAGATCGGCTTCGCCGTTCAGGATCATCTGCGCGATCTGCTGCGGGCTGCCCTGGCGCAGCGCGAGATGCACCTTCGGAAACACCTCGGTGAACTGGCGGATCACCTTCGGCAGCGCGTAGCGCGCCTGCGTGTGCGTCGTCGCGACGACGAGGTGGCCGCTGTCCTGGTCCGCGAACTGGCGCGCGACGCGGCGCAGGTTTTCCGCATCCAGCAGCATCCGCTCGATCAGCTGATGCACGGCCTTGCCGGGCTCCGTGAGCCCCGTGAGCCGCTTGCCGCGCCGGATGAAGATATCGACGCCCAGTTCATCCTCGAGATCCTTGATCTGCTTCGACACGCCCGACTGCGACGTGTACAGCACGTTCGCGACTTCCGTCAGGTTCATGTTCTGGCGCACGGCCTCGCGCACGAAACGCAATTGCTGAAAATTCATGGGTATGCCTCTTAGGCTGTCGTTGTTTGAATGTCGATTCGGAGCGGTATCCGCCCTCTTCTCTTTACCGCGGCCGGACGTCAGTGCGCGGGAAACACGCGGACCGCGCGCGGCACGGCCGTCGCGCCGTCGCCCACCTGCAGCGCGAGCGCACGCCACGCGTCGCGATCGAGTTCCGCTTCGAGTGCGCCGCCCGTGCGCGCCTCGAGTTCGACCCGCACCGAGCCGCCGAGCGGGATCACGCGGCGCACGTCGACCGCGATGCCGTCGCGATGGTCGTCGCCGGCCGGCCACAGCTGCAGGTCGTGCGGCCGCACGTATGCGTTCGCGGGACCCGCGAAATCGGCGTCGACCGCGATCGGCGCGGCCGCCCCCTCGGCCACGAAGCCGCGCCCGGCGACCGTGCCCGGCAACCGGTTCGCCGCACCGAGGAATTCGTAGACGAACGCGCTTTGCGGATGATCGTAGACGTCCTGCGGGCTGCCGACCTGCTCCACATGACCGCGGTTCAGCACGACGATCCGGTCGGCCACTTCCAGCGCCTCCTCCTGGTCGTGCGTGACGAAGATCGTCGAGATGTGCAGGTCGTCGTGCAGGCGCCGCAGCCAGCCGCGCAGTTCCTTGCGCACCTTCGCGTCGAGCGCGCCGAACGGCTCGTCGAGCAGCAGCACCTTCGGCTCGACCGCGAGCGCGCGGGCCAGCGCGATCCGCTGACGCTGGCCGCCCGACAGCTCGGACGGGTAGCGCTGCGCAAGCCAGTCGAGCTGCACGAGCTTCAGCAGTTCGTGCACTTTCTCGCGGATCACGGCTTCCGACGGCCGCTCGCGGCGCGGCTTCACGCGCAGCCCGAACGCGACGTTCTCGAACACGGTCATGTGGCGGAACAGCGCGTAATGCTGGAACACGAAACCGACCTGGCGCTCGCGCGCGCCGACCGACGCGACGTCGAGCCCTTGCAGCACGACCTGGCCGGCGTCCGCGTGCTCGAGGCCCGCGATCACGCGCAGCAGCGTGGTCTTGCCGCAACCGGACGGCCCGAGCAGTGCGACGAGCTCGCCCGGCGGAAAGTCGAGCGACACGTTGTCGAGCGCGGTGAAATCGCCGAAGCGCTTCTGAAGGTGACGGACGGTGATACCCATTCTGGTTGCCTCTTTACGATTTCGACGAAATGGCGGCGGCGGGGCCGGCATGAGCGGGAACGTCATCGCGTGCGCCGGCCAGTTCGGCGGCGAGGTGACGCTCGGCGAGCAGCTTCAGCGCGAGCGTGACGAGCGCGAGCAGCGCCAGCACCGACGCCACCGCGAACGCCGCCGCGAAGTTGTATTCGTTGTACAGGATCTCGACGTGCAGCGGCATCGTGTCGGTCACGCCGCGGATGTGGCCGGACACGACCGACACCGCGCCGAACTCGCCCATCGCGCGCGCATTGCACAGGATCACGCCGTACAGCAGGCCCCACTTCACGTTCGGCAGCGTCACGCGCCGGAAGATCTGCCAGCCCGATGCGCCCAGCACGCGCGCGGCCTCCTCCTCGTCGGTGCCCTGCGCCTGCATCAGCGGGATCAGTTCACGCGCGACGAACGGGAACGTGACGAAGATCGTCGCGAGCACGATGCCCGGCACCGCGAAGATGATCTGCACGTCGTGGCCCTGCAGCCACGGCCCGAGCCAGCCCTGCGCACCGAACAGCAGCACGTAGACGAGGCCCGAGATCACTGGCGACACGGAGAACGGCAGGTCGATCAGCGTCGTCAGTAAAGCCTTGCCGCGGAATTCGAACTTCGCGATCGCCCACGACGCGCACACGCCGAACACGAGGTTCAGCGGCACCGCGATCACCGCGACGGTCAGCGTCAGCTTGATCGCCGACCATGCGTCGGGATCCGCGAGCGATTCGAGATAGAAGCCGACGCCCTTGCGCAGCGCCTCAAAAAACACCGCGGCGAGCGGCACGACGAGGAAGAACGCGAGGAACGCCAGCGCGACGCCGATCAGCAGCCAGCGCACGGCGCGCGGCTCGCTGACGGGATCCGGTTGTTTCGCGGCGCGCACGCGCGCGGCGGACGGGTTGTTCAGCACGGCGGTGGACTCCTGGCTCATTGCTGGCCTCCGGCGGCAGTCGCGGCAACGGTGACGGTCGCGGGCGCGGGGCCGCTCGCGCCCTTGCTCGTGCGGCGCTGCAGATACCACTGCAGCGTGTTGATGAGCAGCAGCATCAGGAACGACACGACCAGCATCACGACCGCCAGCGCGGTCGCGCCCGCGTAGTCGTACTGCTCGAGCTTCGTGATGATCAGCAGCGACGTGATCTCGGATTTCATCGGCACGTTGCCGGCGATGAAGATCACCGACCCGTACTCGCCGAGCGCGCGCGCGAACGCCAGTGCGAAGCCGGTGAGCAGCGCGGGCAGCACGGCCGGCAGCACGACGCGGCGGAACGTCAGCCAGCGCGTTGCGCCGAGGCACGCGGCGGCCTCTTCCTGCTCGCGCTCGAAATCCTCGAGCACGGGCTGCACGGTGCGCACGACGAACGGCAGCCCGATGAAGGTCAGCGCCACCAGCACGCCGACCGGCGTGAACGCGATCTTGATGCCGAACGGCGCGAGATACTGGCCCACCCAGCCGTTGGTCGCGTAGACGGCGGCAAGCGAGATGCCGGCGACCGACGTCGGCAGCGCGAACGGCAGGTCGACGATCGCGTCGACGAGCCGCTTGAACGGGAACGTGTAGCGCACCAGCACCCACGCGACGAGAAAACCGAACACGGCATTGATCACCGCACCGCCGAGCGCGGAGGCAAACGTCAGCCGGTACGACGCGAGTACGCGCGGCGACGCGACGGCGGTGACGAACTGGTCCCACGACAGCGTCGCGGTCTTCAGGAACGTGGCGGCGAGCGGAATCAGCACCACGAGGCTCAAATAGGCCACCGTGATGCCGAGCGTCACGCCGAAACCGGGCAGCGCGCTCGGCTTGCGAAAGGTGTACGTCGTCATCGGATGCTCTTGCTGGGTCGTTGCTGCTCACGGGTCCGACGCAAACGCCGGCGCGGGGAGTCGCGCCGGCGGGCCGTCGGGGATGCGGCGCGCTGTCGTGGCGCGCCGCTGTCGTTGTGGTTTGCTGCTGCCTGGTGTTACTGCGGCTTGTAGATCGAGTCGAACACGCCGCCGTCCGCGAAATGCGTCTTCTGCGCGTTCGTCCAGCCGCCGAACGTGTCGTCGACCGTGTACAGCTTCAGCTTCGGAAACTGCTTCGTCAGGTCCGCCGGCACGTTCTTCGAACGCGGACGGTAGTAGTTGCGCGCCGCGATTTCCTGGCCCTGCGGGCTGTACAGGAAATTCAGGTAGGCCTCGGCCAGCTTGCGCGTGCCCTTCTTGTCGACCACCTTGTCGACCACGGCAACGGGCGGCTCGGCCAGGATGCTCACCGACGGCACGACGATCTCGAACTTGTCGGTGCCGAATTCCTTGATCGACAGGAACGCCTCGTTCTCCCACGCGATCAGCACGTCGCCGATCCCGCGCTGCACGAAGCTCGTCGTCGCACCGCGCGCGCCCGAGTCGAGCACGCCCGCATTCTTGTAGAGCTTCGTCACGAATTCCTTCGCGCTCTGCTCGTTGCCGCCCGGCTTGTGGACCGCGTATGCCCATGCGGCCAGGTAGTTCCAGCGCGCCCCGCCCGACGTCTTCGGGTTCGGCGTGACGATCGAGATGCCCGGCTTGGTCAGGTCATCCCAGTCCTTGATCCCTTTCGGGTTGCCCTTGCGCACCAGGAACACGATCGTCGACGTGTACGGCGATGCGTTGTCGGGCAGGCGCTTCTGCCAGTCCTTGTTGACGAGCCCCTTGTTGGCGATCGCGTCGATGTCGTAGGCGAGCGCCAGCGTCACGACGTCGGCCTGCAGGCCGTCGAGCACCGAGCGCGCCTGCGCGCCCGAGCCGCCGTGCGACTGCTTGAAGTTGACCGTCTCGCCCGTCTGCGCCTTCCACGCCTTGCCGAACGCCTGGTTGAAGTCCTGGTACAACTCGCGCGTCGGGTCGTAGGACACGTTCAGGAACGTCGTATCGGCCTGGGCATGCGTCGCGACGCCCAGCGCCGCCGCCGCGCCCAGCGCGAGTGTTGCGATCAGGCGGCCCACTCCGCCCACCAGCCCCGTATTGCGCTTCGCCATCCTTGGTTCTCCAGTGTTGTCGGTATTGCGATGTCGGGCCAGTCTAGCGAACGGGTTACATGATTAAAAATAATCGTTCCTTATTTTTTAATACTCAAAAGTGCTAACGCAGACGGGATGGACGGTTGAGGCAGATGAACCGGCGTCCGGGCGTCGCGAAATCACGTCGGAACCGGCGCGATCGCGTCGAACTTCAAGTAACACTTGAAATTCGCGAAGTACTGTATAAAAATACAGCTCACTGTCTATCCATACAGTTCAGCCATGACCAAACTCACCGCCCGTCAGCAGCAAGTGTTCGACTTGATCCGCCGCGCGATCGAGCGCTCCGGTTTCCCGCCCACACGCGCCGAGATCGCGGCAGAGCTGGGCTTCAGCTCGCCGAATGCGGCCGAGGAACACCTCCGTGCGCTGGCGCGCAAAGGGGTGATCGAGCTGGCCGCCGGCGCGTCGCGCGGCATCCGCCTGCTCGGCATCGACGACGCCCCCCATCAGTTCACGCTGCCGCATGCCGGCCTGATGCAACTGTCGCTGCCGCTCGTCGGCCGGGTGGCGGCCGGTAGCCCGATCCTCGCGCAGGAGCACATCTCGCAGCATTACGCGTGCGATCCCGCGCTGTTCACCAGCAAGCCCGACTACCTGCTGAAGGTGCGCGGCCTGTCGATGCGCGACGCCGGCATTCTCGACGGCGACCTCCTCGCCGTGCAGAAGCGCACGGAAGCGAAGGACGGCCAGATCATCGTCGCGCGGCTTGGCGACGACGTCACGGTCAAGCGCCTGATGCGCCGGCCAGGCGGCCTCGAGCTGATCGCGGAGAACCCGGATTACGAAAACATCTTCGTCAAGGCCGGCAGCGCGGAATTCGCGCTGGAAGGCATCGCCGTCGGGCTGATCCGCTCGGGCGAACTCTGACAATCGGTCTCGCTGAGGAGAACATCATGGAACGCCTTTCCCGTTTGCTGCCTTTCCGTCAATTCGGCCGCCTGCGTCACCTGCGCGGCCGCACGCCCTGCGCGCCGCTGTCCGCCGCGGCGCCCGTGGTGAGCCAAGAAGTCGCAGTTGAACGGCAGGCGTCGCTGCTGCCCTCAGCGCTTCCCGCCTTCGCACGGGTCTCGCTGAACGCCGGCCTGCACCACGCGGAACCGGCGCGCCGTGCGCCCGTGCGCGTTTATCACGGCCGGTCGCGCCTGATCATGGTCGGGACGATCGATGCCGTGTGCCGGATGATCGATCGCTGCATCGACGAGGAACGATCGGCCACGCACGGCGGTCTCTGATTGCGGAACCTGTCCGCACCGGAGGCATCGTGACTGGATCTTCGGGCCGCGCGTGGCGGCTCAAGCCCCTGCTGATCGTCGTGCTGGCCGTCGCCGTTTTGGTGGCGATCGGCTATGCGTACGCATCGCCGTATGTCGCGCTCGGTCGCCTGAAATCGGCGATCGATGCGCGCGATGCGCAATCGGTCAGCGAATATGTCGATTTTCCGTCGCTGCGCATCAGCCTGAAGCAGCAGGTCACGGAAGAGTTGATGCACCGGATCGACGCGGTGAAGAAGGACAACCCGTTCGCGGTGATCGGCGCGCTGATCGGCTCTGCATTGATCGGCCCGCTCGTCGATGCGTATGCGACGCCGGAAGGCGTCGCGGCGCTGATGAGCGGCATTCCCCCGCGCGGTAATCCGGGCGAGCGGCCACCCGAATGGTCGGGCCCGCCGTCAGGCGGTGCGCCTGGCAGCGCATCGGCCGCACCGCCGGCCAATCCGGCGAGCACCCCCGTACCGGGCAGCAATGCCTCGGTCGCGTCCGCGCCGGCCCCCGCATCCGCGCCAGCCGGCCCGGGCGACACGCGCCATCCGCAGCAAACGAGCGCCGGCTACCGGAATATCGATGAATTTGTCGTGACCTACCAGCGCAGTGCCGACGGCACGCGCTATGCGGCGATCTTCCACCGCTTTGGCCTGTTTTCGTGGAAGCTGTCCGCGATCGACCTGCACGCGTGAGCGGTCGCGATCGGGATCGATGCCGCTGCGGCGGCAATGGCGAGCGACCGGCGCGGATCGCAGGACAACCCGGCCGGTCACACGATCTCACTGTGTCACTTGCCGCTCGCGGTGGCCGCTTCGCGTTCGCGCGCGATCTCGGCCTTTTGCTCTTCAGCCGACGAACACGCGACCAGAATGCTGCAGTTCACGCGATCGAGCAGTTGCGTATTGCCCGACCCCATCCACCATCTCGACAATCCGCTGCGGCACCGATGGCCGACCACGACGAGGTCGGCCTTCAACTCGGTCGCGAGATTCGCGATTTCGTCGATCGGATAACCGAACGCAAAATGGCCTTCCGCCTGGACGCCGCGCTCGCGCAGCCAGTTCACGCCTTCCTGCAGGATCTCGCGCGCGGTTTCCTCGAAGCGGCCGCAGGCGACGTCGGTCAGCAGCCCCGCGCTTTGCGCGATGCTCGAGCGCATGTCGACGACCGACAGCAAATGCGTTTCCGCCTTCAGGTCCAGCGCGAGATTCGCACCGCACCGCAAGGCCTTGCGTCCTTCGAGCGTGCCGTCGTAGCACAGCAGAATCTTGTTGTAGCTAGCCATGAGACCTCCCTATCGCGACAACGTGCCCTATGCACTCATCATGGTGCGCCGCAATTCCGGACGCAAGGGATGGAAAACGCTGATTCGCCACGCGGGGCGCGTCGGCGATGATGCGGTGCACGATCCGTGCGCGCATGCACCGTCGCGCGCGTGCGCGCCCTGAAGAGACGCAGCCGATGCACTAGAATGGCCCGTCCGTGTCCTCGACGTGCGTTCGCCCCGGTCATGCCCATGTGACACGCATTCGCCCGATCCGTTCGCCGAGCGGCATGCCCATCCGGCCGGCCGCGAAACGCGTCCGCGCCTGCCTACAACGACAACCTGCCCATGTCCGTTGCACCGATCGATTTCCGGAACGTCGAAAAGCGCTATGGCGACAAGCTCGTCGTCAACGGCCTGTCCTTCCACGTGCAGGCCGGCGAATGCTACGGCCTGCTCGGGCCGAACGGCGCCGGCAAGACCACGACGCTGAAAATGCTGCTCGGCCTCGTGTATCCCGACGCCGGCACCATTTCACTGTGCGGCGAACCGGTTCCGTCGCGCGCGCGGCATGCGCGCCAGCGCGTCGGCGTCGTCCCGCAGTTCGACAACCTCGACCCCGACTTCACGGTCCGCGAAAACCTGCTCGTGTTCAGCCGCTATTTCGGGATGTCGGCGCAGGCTTCACGCGCGCTGGTGCAGCCGCTGCTGGAATTCGCGAAACTGGAGAACAAGGCCGATGCGAAGGTCGGCGAGCTGTCGGGCGGGATGAAGCGCCGCCTGACGCTTGCGCGCGCGCTCGTCAACGATCCGGACGTGCTGGTGCTCGACGAGCCGACGACGGGGCTCGATCCACAGGCGCGGCACCTGATGTGGGAGCGCTTGCGTTCGCTGCTCGCGCGCGGCAAGACGATCCTGATCACCACGCATTTCATGGAGGAAGCCGAGCGCCTGTGCGACCGGCTGTGCGTGATCGAGGAAGGCCGCAAGATCGCCGAAGGCGCGCCGCACGCGCTGATCGAATCGGAGATCGGCTGCGACGTGATCGAGATCTACGGGCCGGACCCGGTCGCGCTGCGCGACGAGCTGACGCCGTTCGCGAAACGCACCGAGATCAGCGGCGAGACGCTGTTCTGCTACGTGAGCGATCCCGAGCCGCTCAGCGCCCGGCTCAAGGGTCGCACGGGATTGCGCTATCTGCATCGTCCGGCCAATCTGGAAGACGTGTTCCTGCGGCTCACGGGCCGCGAAATGCAGGACTGATCGATCATGGACGCACGCAACTATTCCGCCGCCGCGCCGTCCGCACCGCCACGCGAATCACGCTTCGCAGTCGCGCTGCCCGCGAATGCCACCAACTGGATCGCCGTGTGGCGGCGCAACTACCTCGTGTGGCGCAAGCTCGCGCTCGCGTCGCTGTTCGGCAATCTCGCCGATCCGATGATCTACCTGTTCGGGCTGGGATTCGGGCTCGGCCTGATGCTCGGCCACGTCGACGGCGTGTCGTATATCGCGTTCCTCGCGGCCGGCACGGTCGGTTCGAGCGTGATGATGTCCGCGAGCTTCGAGTCGATGTATTCGGGCTTCTCGCGGATGCACGTGCAGCGCACCTGGGAAGCGATCATGCACACGCCGCTCGCGCTGGGCGACATCGTGCTCGGGGAGATCGTCTGGGCGGCGAGCAAGGCGCTGTTGTCGGGCGTCGCGATCATGCTCGTCGCGGGCCTGCTCGGCTATGCGCGCTTTCCGTCGATGCTCGCGGCGCTACCCGTGATCGTGCTCGCCGGCCTCGCGTTCGCGAGCACCGCGATGATCGTCACCGCGCTCGCGCCGTCCTACGACTTCTTCATGTTCTATCAGACGCTCGTGCTGACGCCGATGCTGCTGCTGTCGGGCGTGTTCTTCCCGATCACGCAGTTGCCGCCGATCGCGCAGCATGCCGCGCACGTGCTGCCGCTCGCCAACGCGGTCGAACTGATCCGGCCCGCGATGCTCGGCCGGCCGGCGACGGACGCCGGCCTGCATCTCGCGGTGCTCGCCGGTTATGCGGTCGGCGGATTCATCGTCTCCGCGTGGCTGTTCCGGCGGCGCATGATGCGCTGACGGCCGACGCGCACGGCGCGCCGGCTCGCTGCGACGAAGCGGCGGCGGCGTTACTCGTCGTCGTCGCTCCACGGAATCTCGACGTCGGTCAGGAATGCGACGGTCGCCAGCGGGCCGCCTTCGTGGCGGCCGAGCTTGCCGTCCGCGCGATGCCATTCGACGCGGAACTGCGTACCCGGATCGTCGGCAACCAGATAGACCGCGCGCAGTTCTTCCGCGTCGGCTTCGTCGACCGGACCGTCGAACGACACCAGCATCTTCTGCGGCCATAGGCCGTTCACCGGATCGTAGATGCGGTCGCCCTGCGGAATCTCGATGCTGGCCTCGACGCCGATCGTGGCGGAGGCTTCGATGATCATCGTGCCGAGCGCGTTCAGCACGGCAGTGGCCCGCGCGGAATTGGCCTGGCGGATCGCGAGATCGCCACGCGTCAGCGCCTTTTCGAGTCGAGGATGAATCTTCGGTTGGGTCATGCGTTTTCCTGTTTGCTTCTTGTAAAGGGCACCGCGCGCGTGAGGCGGCGGCGCCGGATGAATACGACGGTCATGCGACGGGACCGGTCGGCGCACGCCGCGGCGGCCATCGCGCAGGGTCCGGTCGCCGGCAGCCGGGCATGTCGTGCCCCGCGCCTCGATCGGCCACGCGAGCCGGACTTGTCCGGCCGTCGCGCCCGCTCGCCGTCCCGTCCGCGAGTCCGTCAGAACCCGAATGCGATCGCGAGCAGCCCGCTCACGATCCCGAACACGACGACGAGGCCCGTGACGATCGCCAGCATGTAAGGCTTGAACGACCGCGCGAGCATCGCGAGCGACGGCACGCTGATCGGCGGCAGCGTCATCAGCAGCGCGGCGGCCGGGCCGACGCCCATGCCGAGCGACAGCATCGCCTGGATGATCGGCACTTCACCGGCCGTCGGGATCACGAACAACGTCCCCGCGACCGCGAACGCGATGATCCAGCCGAGATGGTTGCCGATGTCCGGGCCGATATGCGGGAACAGCCACGCGCGCGCCGCGCCGAGCAGCAGCACGAGCACGATGTATTCGGGCACGAGCCGCACGGCCATGCGTGCGAGCAGCTTCATCCAGCGGACGAACGGATTGCCGGCGGCAGCCTGTTCGGCCACCAGCGCGGCGAGTTGCGCGTCGTCGATACTGCGGTCCTCCGGACGCGCGATGCGGTTCAGCAGATAGCCGATCCCGAACACCATCGCGATGCCGAGCACGAGCCGCAACGCGCTCCAGTGCCAGCCGAGCACGAAGCCCATGAACACCAGCGCGGCCGGATTCAGCACCGTGTTGCCAAGCCAGAACGCGACCGCGCCGCCCGGCGACGCGTGCCGCGCACGCAGGCCCGCGACGACCGGCGCCGCGCAGCACGTGCACATCATGCCCGGCAGCGACAGCAGGCCGCCCGCGGCGACACTGCCGAAGCCCGTGCGGCCGAGCACGCGCGCGACCCAGTGCGCGGGCAGCAGCGCCTGCACGGCCGAACCGAGCAGCAGGCCGAGCACCATGGCCTGCCAGATCGCCTTGCCGTACGCCCATGCGTAGTCGAGCGCCGCCTTCAGCGACGGCTCGGGCGCGCTCGCCGACGTGCCCATCAGGATCGACTGGCCGATCGAATGATGCTCGGCGGCGACGAACGCCTTGTTGTAGTACGGGAACCATTTCACGTAGAACAGTCCCGCGACCGCGATCAGCAGGAAGGTCAGCCAGCCGAGCGCCGGACTGGGTTGGGTGCGTGTGGTCGTCATCGTGCGGTGGTCGTAGGGTTGTTGTCGGTGGCGGCTCGGGCCGCCCCGCCGGCGGCGGGCGAGGCCGGCAGCCCGGCCTGCGCGAGCGCGTCGAGCAGCGCGCGCGCCTGCTCGCGCCCGTCGGCCGCATTCGGCCGGAAAGTAAACGCCAGTGCGCGGTTCGGCTTGTTGTACGTGGCGCGGTAGGTGCGCGCATAGGCGGGATCGTAATGCTTGTCGATCAGTTCGGTGAACAGCTCGGCCCGCGCGTCGGCATCGATCAGCGCATGCCAGTGCGCCACCTCGTCACGGCTGTGCAGGCCGATCAGCCGATTGAGCTGCGCCTTGAACGCGGCCGGCTCGTCGAACAGGTGGGCATAGTCGTCAAGGAGAAACGCGATGCGTTCGTCGTGCGCCGCCTCGACCTGCACCCACGGCCCGGCGTGAAACGCGTCGATCAACGCGATCGGCAGGTGCACGAGCCCGATCCTTCGGCTTTCCGATTCGACGAACACCGGCCATTCGGGGTCGAAACGCCCGAGTGTCTCGACGAGCCCCGAATCGAAGCCCTTCTGCGACGGCTGCGGCTTGCCCGGCAGCGCGCCGAGCAGCGAGCCGCGATGGCGCGCGAGCGCTTCGAGATCGAGCGTCTGCGCCCCTTCGTCGCGTAGCGCGTTCAGCAGCCGCGTCTTGCCGCAGCCGGTATGACCGACGAGCGCGATGTAGCGAAACCGCGTCGGCAGCGTGTCGAGCGTCGCGCACACCGAGTGGCGGTACGCCTTGTAGCCGCCGTCGAGCTGGCGCGCCTGCCAGCCGATCAGGTTGAACCAGGTCGTCATCGAACCCGAGCGCTTGCCGCCGCGCCAGCAGTAGATCAGCGGCCGCCAGTTGCGCGGACGGTCTGCAAACGTGGTGTCGAGATGGCGCGCGATGTTGCGTGCGACCATCGCCGCGCCGACGCGCGTCGCCTCATACGGCGACACCTGACGGTACATCGTGCCGACGATCACGCGCTCCTCGTTGCTGAGCACGGGCGCGTTCAGCGCGCCGGGGATGTGATCCTCGGCGAACTCGAGCGGCGTGCGCACGTCGATGATCTCGTCGAACTCGCCGGCGCGATCGAGGGTGACAATCAGGTTCTTCAATTTGGCGTCGAACAGGGGCGATGCGGCTCGGCGAGCCGCACGGGCACGGAAGGCGGATTCGCGATTATCTCACGCCCGGGCGTCCCGGGCCGCGCGCGGCAACCGGCGGCGGCGACGCGGCGCTCATCACGTCGATCAGATGGTCGCGAAACGCGCGCACCGACGCGGGCAGATCGCGCCCCGCCATGGTCTGCACCTGGATGCTGCGCTCGCGCAGCTGGGGGTTCGTGACGGGCACGACGACGAAGCCGTCCGCGTCGAAGCGGTCCCGCACCGATAGCAGCCCGGTGAACATGACCGCACCGGTACGCTGCGCGTAGCGGTACATCACCGCGGTGTTGTTGCTGGTCAGTTCCGGCTCGAGCATGAGCCCGTCGAGCACGCACGCGATGTCGATCAGCTGGCGCACCGTCGTGCCGGCCTCGGGCAGCACATGCGGGTGCCGGGCGACATCGGCGAGCGACACCGAATCGCGTGCCGCGAGCGGATGGTCGCGCCGCACGAGCGCGAAGACCGGCGCACGCTCCGTGTGTTCGACGCGTACGCCCTGCTCCGGCGCCAGGCTGAACGTCAGCCCGATGTCGGCATCGCCGTCGCGCACGCGCCGCGTCGCCTCCGCCGGCGACACGACCCACACCGAGAAATCGACGCCCGGGTGGCGCGCCTTGAAGCCCGCGAGCGCACCCGGCAGGAAATCGATCGCGAACCCTTCCGAGCAGGCGACCTTCAGCAGGCTGCCGTGCAGCGCCTCCAGCCCGCCGATTTCCTTCATCACGTGCTCGGCCTCCAGCAGGCTGCGCTGCGCGAAGCCCAGCAACCGTTCGCCGGCCTCCGACAGCGCCATCCCGCGCGGCCGGCGCTCGAACAGCGGCGCGCCGAGTTCGCTCTCGAGCTTCGCGATCTGCCGGCTGATCGCCGAGACGGCCACGTGCAGCCGCGCCGATGCGTCGCTGATCGAGCCGGTGCGCGCGACTTCGACGAAATACCGCAGCGCAAGACCATGCAGGAAAGCCGCCATCGTTCTGTCCCCGGGCCCGTCGCCCAGGCCGCTCCGCTTTGCCTTTTCGGCAAAGAAATGTTCGAAATTCGATCATTGTGACAAAAAAAACCGCTTCCTAGAATCGATCGCACTCCCGGTCGTGCGCGCCGCGCCCGCCGGAAAACCGATACAGGAGACCCGTCTTGAGCCGTACCGCCGCCATCCAGCACGCGCTGAACCAGTTCGAATCGGGCGCGCTCTTCACGACCCTGAGCCGCCGCGTCAGCCTGCGCACCGAAAGCCAGGACAGCGGCTCGGGCGCCGCGCTGCGCGCCTACCTGACCGACGAGATCGTACCGGAGGCCGCGCGCCTCGGCTTCACGTCGCGGATCGTCGAGAATCCGGCCGACGGCGGCGGCCCGTTCCTGCTGGCCTCGCGCCACGAGGACGACGCACTGCCGACCGTGCTGATCTACGGCCACGGCGACGTCGTGCGCGGCTACGACGCGCAATGGCGCGCGCCGCTGTCGCCGTGGACGCTGACCGTCGACGGCGATCGCTGGTACGGCCGCGGCAGTGCCGACAACAAGGGGCAGCACACGATCAACCTGGCCGCGCTGGCGAGCGTGCTCGCCGCGCGCGGCGGCCGGCTCGGCTTCAACGCGAAACTGCTGATCGAGATGGGCGAGGAAACGGGGTCGCCGGGCCTCGACGCACTGTGCCGCCAGGAGCGCGACACGCTCGCGGCCGACGTGCTGATCGCGTCCGACGGGCCGCGCCTCACCGCCGAACGCCCCACCGTGTTCCTCGGCTCGCGCGGCTCCGTCAACTTCAAGCTCAGCCTGCGCGCCCGCGACGGCGGCCATCACTCGGGCAACTGGGGCGGCCTGCTGCGCAACCCGGCGACCGTGCTCGCGAATGCGCTCGCAAGCCTCGTCGACGCGCGCGGCGCGATCCGCGTCGCGGGGCTGCGCCCGCCGCCGATCCCGGCCGCCGTGCGCGCCGCGCTCGCCGACCTGTCCGTCGGTGGCGGCCCCGGCGACCCAGCGCTCGACGCCGACTGGGGTGAGCCGGGCCTCTCTGCCGCCGAGCGCGTGTTCGGCTGGAATACGTTCGAGATCCTCGCGTTCAAGGCCGGTAATCCCGACCATCCGGTCAATGCTATTCCACCCGTCGCGTATGCCCATTGCCAGCTGCGTTTCGTGGTCGGCACCGACTGGGAGGCGCTGCATGCGCACCTGCGCGCGCATCTGGATGCGCACGGCTTCGCCGACATCGAGATCGACGTCGAACGCGGCGCACCGGCGACGCGTCTGCCGCCGGACGATCCGTGGGTCCGCTGGGCCGTCGCGTCGCTCGCGCGCACGACCGGCAAGAAGCCCGCGATCCTGCCGAACCTCGGCGGCACGCTGCCGAACGAAGTGTTCGCCGACACGCTCGGGCTGCCGACCCTGTGGGTGCCGCACTCGTATCCGGCGTGCTCGCAGCACGCGCCCGACGAGCACCTGCTCGCGAGCGTCGTGCGGGAAGGACTGCAGATGATGGCCGGCCTCTTCTGGGATCTCGGCGACGCCGCGCCGCCCGTTCGCCGCGCGGCACCCGCCGCGGCCGGCGCCGCCCTGTAACGCGCTTCGCCCCCTTTCTCGGGACTGCTCACACGATGAATACGACCACCCTGACCTCGCAGGACGCCGCGCGCCCCAGCACCGCGAAGATCCGCCGCATCATCTTCGCCGCGTCGATCGGCAACGCGCTCGAATGGTTCGACCTGATCGTCTACGGCTTTTTCGCGGTGACGATCGCCAAGCTGTTCTTCCCCGCGACGAGCGAGGCGACCTCGCTGCTGCTCACGCTCGGCACGTTCGGGCTGTCCTACCTGATCCGGCCGATCGGCGGCTTCGTGCTCGGCGCCTACGCGGACCGCGCGGGCCGCAAGGCGTCGCTGCTGCTGTCGATCGCGATGATGATGGCCGGCACGCTGCTGATCGCGCTGATGCCGACCTATGCGTCGATCGGCATCCTCGCGCCGCTCGGGATCATGCTGTCGCGGCTGATGCAGGGTTTTTCCGCCGGCGGCGAATTCGCGAGCTCGACCGCGTTCCTCGTCGAACACGCGCCGCAGCGGCGCGGCTTCATGTCGAGCTGGCAGTTCGCGAGCCAGGGTCTCGCGACGCTGCTCGCATCGGGCTTCGGTGCACTGCTGACGTCGACGCTGAGCACCACGCAACTCGAAAGCTGGGGCTGGCGCGTGCCGTTCCTGTTCGGCCTCGCGATCGGCCCGGTCGGGCTCTACATCCGCCGCTACGTCGACGAAGGCATCGAGTTCAAGACGCAGGCGCGCTCGGAAGCGCCCGTGCGCGAACTGTTCGCGGACCAGAAGATGCGCGTGCTGCTGTCGATCGGCGTGCTCGTGATCTCGACCGCGATCAACTACATGGTGCTGTACATGCCGACGTACGCGATCAAGCAGCTCGGGCTGCCGGCATCGACGGGCTTCGCGGCGACGCTCGCGACCGGTTTCGTGCTGACGCTCGTCACGCCGCTCGTCGGCCACCTGTCCGATCGCACCGGACGGATCCGCGTGATGGCGGCAGCCGCCGTGCTGATGCTCGTCACCGTCTGGCCGACGTTCGCGTGGCTCACGCATCACGCGTCGTTCGCGACGATGCTCGCCGCGCTGATCTGGATCGGCCTGCTGAAGGCGACGTACTGCGGCGCGCTGCCGGCGCTGATGGCCGAGCTGTTTCCGTCGCAGACCCGTGCGACCGGTCTCGCCGTCAGCTACAACACGGGCGTCACGCTGTTCGGCGGCTTCGCGCCGTTCGTGATCACGTGGCTGATCAGCGCGACCGGCAACCGGCTGTCGCCGGCGCTGTACCTGATCGGTTGCGCCGTGTTGAGTCTCATCGCACTGCTGGTCGCGCGCACGCGGCTCGGGATGCGCTGACCGCGCTCGCGAACAAAACGACGGCGCGGCATCCGTGCCGCGCGCCATTTACCGTGACGTTTACGGCGCCGGATTCGGCTGCAGCTCGTGCAGCGCGTCGATCTCGGCGAGGATCTCGTCGGACAGCTTCACGCCGATGCTGCCGATGTTCTCCTTCAGTTGCGCGAGCGATGTCGCCCCGACCAGGTTGCTGCGCACGAACGGCCGGCTGTTGACGAACGCGAGCGCGAGCTGCGCGGGCGACAGCCCGTGGCGCTGCGCAAGCGCGACGTAGCGTGACGTCGCTTCGACCGCCTGCGGCTTGCTGTAACGCTGGAAGCGCTCGAACAGCGTGATGCGCGCGCCGGCCGGACGCGCGCCGTTCTCGTACTTGCCGGACAGCCAGCCGAACGCGAGCGGCGAATACGCGAGCAGGCCGATGCCGTCGCGATGCGTGAATTCGGACAGGCCGTTCTCGAACGTGCGGTTCAGCAGGCTGTACGGATTCTGGATGCTCGCGATGCGCGGCAGCCCGAGCTTCTCGGCCGCGCGCAGGAACTGCGCGACGCCCCACGGCGTTTCGTTCGACACGCCGATCGCGCGGATCTTGCCGGCCTTCACGAATTCCGCGAGCACGCCGAGCGTTTCCTCGATCGGCACCGTATACGCGTCGTCGACCCACGGATACGCGGGGCGGCCGAACGTCGTCGTGCTGCGATCGGGCCAATGCAGCTGGTACAGGTCGACATAATCGGTCTGCAGGCGCTTGAGGCTGCCGTCGAGCGCCTCCGTCAGGTTCTTGCGGTCGAACTGGTTGCCTTCGCCGCGAATATGGCGCGGATTGTGCGGCTGCCGCGCCGGGCCCGCGATCTTCGTCGCGAGCACGATCCGGTCGCGCTGCGCACGATGCTGCGCGAGCCAGGTGCCGATGTACTGCTCGGTGCGGCCCTGGGTATCGGGCTTCGGGGGAACCGGATACATTTCCGCGGCATCGATCAGCGTGACGCCCTGCCCGAGCGCGTAATCGATCTGCTCGTGCGCGTCGCGCTCCGAATTCTGCTCGCCCCACGTCATCGTGCCGAGACCGATCAGGCTGACCTCGATGCCCGAATCGCCGAGTGTGCGGTATTCCATGCTGTTCCTGTCGCGTCAGTGGAAAGCAGAAACGCTATCACACTGAAGCGAATGCTTCAGATGGCCGATGCGTTCACTTACAGGCGGCCTTCGATGTGCGTTCAGCCCTCGCCGATACGGATACGGCCGCCTTCGCGCGCGTCGTCCGGTGGATGGCGCCGGACGACCGCGCCGGGCGTAACGACGCCACGCCTCCCGTTACTGCGGCCGCTGAATGAAGCAGGTCGCCGATGCATGCGCGACGATCTTGTCGTCCGGCGTTTTCAGCGTGCCTTCGGCGACACCCAGCGAACGCGACAGGTGAATCACGCGCCCTTCCGCGATCAGGTCGACGTCGCGCGGCACGGGACGCAGCATTTTCACGTGCAGGTCGACCGTGCCGTAGCCGACGCCCGCGTCGAGCATCGAATGCACCGCGCAGCCCGTGACCGAGTCGAGCACCGTCGCGGCGAATCCGCCGTGCACGCCGCCGAGCGGATTCAGGTGCCGGCCGTCCGCCCGCGCGGAAAACTTCACGTAACCGAGCTCGACGCCCAGCGGCCGCATCGGCATCGTCTCCGAGATCGACGCGAGCGGCACGTCGCCTGCCGCCGCCGCGCGCAGCAGTTCGAGACCGGACAGGGAAAGCGGATTCATCGGGTTGTCTCCTGATTGAACGCGCGTCGCCGCGCGAGTAAGTTCCAAATTGGAACTGATTATTGACAAGCGCGCCAGGCTTGTCAATGCAGCCGGCGCCCGGTGCAACCGAAGCTCAGTTCTATAATCGAACCCGCTCCTTCGCTGAACTGCCGCACGAGACTCGATCATGAAATGGGATGACATCGGTACGCTGAACTGCTCGGTCGCGCGCACGCTTGCCGTGCTCGGCGATCGCTGGACCATGCTGATCCTGCGCAACGCCTTTCTCGGCTGCCGCCGCTTCGATGCATTCCAGACGCAGCTGGGCCTCACGCGTCACGTACTGGCCGAGCGGCTCGCGCGCCTCGTCGACGAAGGCGTACTGGTCAAGCGCGCGTATCAGGAACGCCCGCCGCGCTTCGAATACCGGTTGACCGAAAAAGGCCTCGACCTGTACCCGGCCCTGCTCGCGCTGATGACCTGGGGCGATCGCTGGAAGGACGACGGCCAGGGGCCGCCGGTGCAATTGCGCCATCGCACCTGTGGCCAGCTGATGCATGCGGTCGCGGTGTGCTCGGCGTGCGGTGAGCCGCTCGACCCGCGCCACGTGCAGCCGGAACCCGGGCCCGGCTGGGTCGCGCACGAGGTGGCCGGAACGCACGATGCCTGACGCGTCGCGCTGAGCGCCGGTCGTACGAACATGGGTACGCCCATGACAGCGCGGCGCGGCCATCATGCGTGCGCGTGTTGCATGCGTCTTCGTTCGACGCGTATCGTTCGTGTTGCCGCGCCCTGTCTGCCGTTCCCGTCTCGTCGATCGCACGCCGCATTGCCCCTGCGCCCGCACGTGCGTGCCGTTCGTCACGCAGGGACCGTGCCGTCTGCGCACATGCGCACACCGCATCGACTTCGGTCACCCGGCACGACTGCCGAGCCGATTCAGGCGCCGCGCGGCATGATGAACATCGCCACGTCGGGCGTTGCAGACAGCCATCCAGCTGTCGTCCATTCGCATCCGGGCGTGACCGCGCCGCCGTGTCTGCGTTACACTCACGGCCCGCTGTCTCAAAAAAGATTCGCTGTCCAAGATGTTGTCGCGCAAACGCCTCGCCGCCGCCTGCCTCGCTGCTTCCCTCATCGCCACACCCTTCGCCGCCTTCGGCAAGACGCACAATGAATCGCTGCTGCAGCAGGCGTTCGACTTCATCGCGCAACTGCTGCCGACCCCGACCCATGAAGCGCCCGCCACGCAGTCCGTCGAATCGGCGTTCTCGCCCGATGGCGGTGCGGAGGTGCTCGTGCTGAAGGCAATCGGCGCCGCGCGCACCTCGATTCGCGTGGCCGCCTACTCGTTCACGTCGCCGCCCGTCACGCGCGCGCTGCTCGCCGCGAAGCGACGCGGCGTGAACGTCGCGGTCGTCGTGGACGACAAGGGCAATCGCGCGAAGAGCAGCAAGCAGGCGCTGAACCTGCTCGTCAACGCGGGCATTCCGACGCGCACGATCGACGCCTATGCGATCCACCACGACAAGTACCTCGTGATCGATGCCGAACATGTCGAGACGGGCTCGTTCAACTACAGCGCTTCGGCAGCCAGCCGCAATTCCGAAAACGTCGTCGTGGTCTGGAACAATCCGCAACTCGCGTCGCGCTACCTCGCGCATTGGCAAAGCCGCTTCGACCAGGGCACGCCGTACCGCTCGTCGTACTGACGCTTCGCCGCGCGCGATTGCTGGCGTCGTTCGCGTGCGACGCAGCCGACGCGCGCCGTCGTCGCACATCCGCGCCGTGATGGCGTCGATGATCGGCGCGCATTGCATGGCGATCAACCTGGCCGAATGGCCTGCACACCGTGCATGACGGCGCCGCGATCGCTGGAATCAGTTGAAATCAGTGGATGTCGGGCGAGCGCTCGGCGATCTGCGTGGCCGCGACGCACCGGCCGGCATGCGCACGCGCATCGCTTGCCGAAGGCTTCGGCCGATCCCGCGTACCGCCAGGCAACGCGTCGAGTACGCAGTCGGCACTGAAGGTCAACGTGTTCTGGACCATCGGATAGAGCAGATACAGCGCCAACGCGAGATACCCCGCGTACAGAATTCGAACCATGGTGCGTTAGATGAACGATTGATCTTGCCCTGTTTACGGCATCACGTCGGACAGCTTGAGCATCGGGCGTCGAATTGCATGGCCGGCAGCAACGCACGACGCGTGAAGCGTCCGTATCGCATCGACACGGCTACAACGCGTGGTGGCAGCACGATGGAGAATGCGTGATGCTGCTCGACGGGCGCTCGTCGAGCGTTGCGGTATCGACAGAAGCGAAGCACGCCGCCCGGCTTGCGCGAGCGCCGAGCGACACACGATCCCGCGCGGCATCGCGCGGTCGCCGACCGGCTCGGATCGGCCGATCGGCACAGGTACGAATCCGCGGACAAGCGGCGAAGCAACGCCGCCGGCATCTGAGCGCGGACGAGCCGCGCGCCGATACGCGCGGCCAAGAGCCACGTTCAGTCGCGTTCAACCGGATTCGCCCGGCCCGGTCAGGCTCCGCACGGCGGCGCGCTCGCCATCGCTTCCGCGATCTGCTCGGGCGTCAGGTCGCGCTGGTGGGTCGCGATCGACCAGCGATGGCCGAACGGATCCTCCACTTGCCCATAGCGATCGCCCCAGAACATGTCGGCGGCCGGCATCGTGACTGTCGCGCCGGCCGCGACGGCCTGCGCGATCGCCGCATCGGTGTCCGGCACGAACAGGTGCAGGCAGACCGGCGTGCCTTTCAGCGTCTTCGGCCCGAGTGCGCCGTGCTCCGGCATTTCATCCACGAGCATCAGCGTCGAATCGCCGATGGCGAGGCATGCGTGCGCGAGCCGGCCGTCCGGGGTCGGCAGGCGGAACCGTTCGGTCGCGTTGAACGCGCGCTTGTAGAAGTCGATGGCTGCGGCGGCGCCGGCGCAGATCAGATGCGGCGTCAGCGTGCGCATCCCCTCCGGGATCGGTTTGACGGATGTGGCCATGGGTGTCGCTCCTTCAGTCGGTTGTCGTGTCGAAAATCGGGACGGACGCACGATGCGCACGCCTCCGATGCTACGACGGACGGACTCGACGGAAATCGACACGCCGGACGACATTTTTTTGTTCGCGACAGGCGCCGGAACAGGTTCGGCCCGACAACGCGCGAGCATCAGGCCGCGTGCGACCTCCAATGGGGCGATCGCGCATCCGGGCATGGCCTCGTGCGCGATGGCACGGCTCGCGGAACACGCGCCGATCGCCGCTCAGATCTGCGGAAGGTCGCGCAACGTGCGCGACTCGCTCGTCGCATCGATGTCGAGTTCGATCCCCTCCGACGCGTCGCGATACAGCACGCGCTTCAGCCTCGGCCCCACCGCTGTGCCGTCCGCTTCGTCAAATACGGCACGAACGTCGTTGCCGGCCGCAAGCGCACGTGCCACTTCCGCCACCGACGCCTCGCTCGGCGTCGCCGCCCACGACCGGTCCGCCGGATTGACGGCCGCCCAGCGCACGTGCGTCACGCGCGCACTGAGCACATCGATTCGGACACCATTCACCGCGAACATCGACATCGGAATCTCCTTCGAAACGGTTGCGGCCGGGCGAACGCCCGACGATGGAAACCGGCGATGGCGCGACAGCACGCGTTCGATCGCCACCGGACCCGCCGGACGCGCGATCACCCAGGCACGCAGCTTCGGCCAACGCGATTTTCGATGATACATTGGGACGCTTTGCAACCGTCAACAGACAATCGTGCACGGGAGAAACACATGACCGACGCCTGGGGAACCTTCCCTGCCAGAATGGGCGACCATCAGGCCTTCATCAGCTTCAATCACGGCTTCGCGGAAATCGCCGAAAGCGACCCGCGCACGTCGCTGCTCAGCGTGCGCGTCACCCTTGCGCATCCGACGCCCGACGGCCTGCCGAGCGGTGACGAATTCGCCGATCTCACGAAGATCGAGGATCTGCTGGACGCCGCGGTGACCGCGAAAAACGGCGTGCAGGTCGGCCGCATCACGGTCGACGGCAACCAGGATTTCCTGTTCTACGTGCCGTTCGACGAAGCCGCCGCGGGCGAGATCGTCGACTCGCTGGCCGAACAGACGACCTACGCACTTCAGTACGCCTATCAGGACGATCCGGACAAGGAAACGTACTGGCGCACGCTCTACCCGACCGACGACGACTGGCAACTGATGCGCGACATGCGCGTGCTCGAGGCGCTGCGGCAGAAAGGCGACGTGAGCGACGTGAGCCGGCGCGTGATGCACTGGGCCTACTTCCCGGACCCCAGCGACGCGCACCAGTTCGCCGACTGGGCCGAGTCGAAAGGCTATCTGGTCGAATCGGTCGCGCCCACCGAGGACGGCAAATCGGCCGTGCGGTTCGCGCACGAAGGTACGACGGTGCTGGCCGACATCACGCACCATACACTCGAGATCAATCGCGAGGTGCACTCGCTCGGCGGCGAATACGACGGCTGGGAAACCAGCGTCGAGCAGGCAGGCTGATTGCGCTGACACGCGCGTGACGCGCGATCGGACCGTGGAGGGTTCGGGATCAAAAGCATCCCGGCGGCGCGACCGCGTACCGCCGGGATCCAGGCATTGCCGGCCGCAACCGGCGATCGGCCCCAAGCGATCGCTCACGCACGAGGAATGCGATTCATGCGGATCAGGCGAACGGATGCCGGGACGCGAAACGTCGTCTGCCGAACGCCTGTCCGGTTCCGCCGACGCGGCTTGCATGCGTCGTGCGGCCAAAAAGCCCCCGCTCCTGCGCGAGCGAGCGGGGTAACGGTTGACCGGGCCGGGGTAGAACGGTCAACCGGCCAGATTGTCATCGTGGCCCGTGCGACCGTCTGTGCGGCAACTCACCCTTTCAACCGGAAAGCCCGCACGCGCCGGCACCGCATGCGGCACGTCGCGGTCAGCGCGCGACGCCGGCGAGTGGCGCGGCGACCGCGACGATCACCGGGAACAACACGACGGCCCCGATCATCATCACGCCGTCGGCCGCCAGCGTGACCGGCGTCGCGAGCACGCGAACGGCCTTGTCGCCCTTCGTCAGGCGATCGTCGACCTCGATCGTGTAGGTATGGGAAAACGACGACCACGTCTTGCCCTGCTCAAACCCGTCGGCCCGATAGCGCGAACCGTTCAGCGCGCCTTCCATGCTCAGCTCGCCTTGACGGGACGTCGTAAAGCCGTCCGCCTGCGCACGCGCCCAATCGTCGTCCATCATGCCGGCGCGTGAAAGCACGAGCCGGTATTCGCCCGAGATCTTGCTGCCCTGTGCGACGAATCCATGGAGCGCCGCCTCGATCGACTTCCGGTAGGACGAGGCCAGCACGGCGCCGAGATGCGCGGGCATGTCGAAGATGTAGTGATACTGGTTGCCCAGCACGACGAATTTCTTGCCGTCCTCGCTGACGAGGAATCGATCGACCGTCTCTTCGTATCGGCCGTTTTCGAACAGCATCGCGGTACATCCTGCCAGACCGGTGGCAGCGACGATCGTGCCGGCGATCAGCAGCGTTCTTCTTTTCATGTTTCGAGTCCGGATTTTTTTGATTTATATCGGCGATTTTTAAATCGCGCCAGTCTCCGGTATCGCGCATGCATCGTCAAAGCAGCGTGATGCCGCTTTCCGTGAATCCGCGCTTTTCTTTCCGGATTTTCGTGAAACGACGTTTCACGACCTAACCCACTTTTTCTGGATTTCTGGATGGAGCGGCGCGAACCCGACGCTACGCCGGGCCGTCCGTGAACCATTCCGCAATCATGTCGATCCAGTCGAGATCGCTGGCGATTTCGACGACGACGTCGCTGATGGTTTCTTCGACTGAAGAATCGCTGGCGACCGCACTGGCGGTACCAGCGGCAGCACCTGCTGCGACCGCCTTCGCGGCTGGGATTTTGACGAGCGGCGCGCCTCGCGGGCTGACCAGTTGCTCCAGCCAGTCGACGATACTGGCGCGCGCGTCGTCCTCGTCGGCGAAGTCGTTGCGCTTCAGAAAACGGTCGAACACGACCCACGCGAGCGTCTTGCTTCGGGAAACGGAATCCAGTTGCCATTCGGTCACGGCGACCCGCCCCGTTTCCCGGGTTTCGAGCGTCGCTGTGAAGCGGTAATCGAGATATTCGATCTCAAGTTCAGGCGACATGATTTTCTGCGGCCACTCCGCTCTCTCGGTTCTTATCGATGTGCCGCGCCAGTCCGGTTTCACGCGCCGCGTGAATCTTGTGTGAATTCCGGACCGCGCGTCATGCAGACAGGCAGTATCGCGATATTCTCGCAAGCTGTCGACCGCGACTGAAAATGCATGGCCGCACCCGTCCAGTAACCGATACCCGTTGCGTGATCGATTCCGTGCCGCATTCTTTCGCGCATGATTGCGCCGGCTCGATTCCGGGTATCCGCGTGCTCCGCGGCCGCGGCCGCAGCCGCAGCCGCGCTGTTACACTCCCGCCACAAAAAACGCTTGCCCCACCCAAGGAAACAATGACAGTCGCTCGGGCACAACATGACGGCGTCGATGTCTGGATCATCCAGCTTCCGGGACACCCCGCCTATGCCTATACACATCTCAAACGGGTATTCGCGTCCGACGACTCGCGGCATCGCGTCGTGACGGTCGACCTGGCGAAGCTGCTCGCGTGCGCCGATCGCGACACGACCGACTATGTGCTGCCGTCGGTTCAATACTGGGCGCCCGGCAAGGCCGCCGGCATCCGCGATTTCCTCGATCCGGCCGAAGCCCGGATTCCCGACATGCCCTTCATCACGTTTCGCGAGACGAGAACGCGGACGCTGCTTGGCCTTCCGGGCCTGTCGAAAGTCGGCATCGCGTCGTTCCGGAACGGTCAGCATCGCGCGCGCTATCTGGCGTTTGCAGGGGCAACGAGCCTGCCTGTCGAAGTGCATGAAACCGAGGCGGATTTGCTCGTGCGGTATTGCGGCGAGTAACGGACGCGCCGCCTCATCTTCAGCGGCATCGGTCGTGCAGCGTGCCGCCTTGGCGTTCGGTGCCGGCATCGATCACGTAGATCCGGTCGGCGACCTCCGTGCGGCCGATGAAGCTGGTTTCGACGCCCGCCAACCGCCAGCCGTTGTGCTCGTAGAAGCCGATCGCGCGGACGTTGCCGTCGAGTACCGAAAGATGAACCTTGTCCTCGCCGATATGGCGGGCCCATGCGCGAACGGCTTCGATCATGCGCTTGCCGGTACCGCTTCCGTGATGCGCGGGATGCACATGAAGGCAATCGAGCAGGACGCCGCGCGCCGGATCGACCGGCCTTTCGGCGCTGACGAAACCGACCGGCGCCCCGTCGGACTCGGCGATCAGCACGAGGCCCCACTCCGCTTCGGCGCGGTCGAAATAGTTTCGCCACCGCGTCGCGTGCTCCGTCGGCACCTCATCGGCGAGATAGGCCGCCGGCAGGATATGGCTATAGGCGTTCTGCCAGCTCAGCGTGTGCAAGCGAGCGATGTGTTCCGCGTCGTGTGGTGTCGCGTTGCGCAGCGTGATGGTGCGGTTTTCCGGCATGCGAGGGTCGCTCTCGTTGTGCGATGGAGGCAGGGAAAGTGTAGCAATCGCGATGTTTCAACGGCGGGTTGCACAGGGAGTCGCGTGCGGCAGTGCGCGTCATGCCGTGGTCATCGCTTAATGCACCGTGACGCCTGCCGCTTTCTCCAATTCCTCGACAGCAGCGCCGCCCAAAAAAATGTCCCGACGCCTTCCGGGGCGTCGGGACCGAACGGCCCTGCAAAGCTAAGGGCACGAGGAATCGATACATTACATGAATGTAAGACTATTAAGCATTGGCGGCTCGTGCCAAGTCATTGGTTTAATCCGCCAATCTGCGAGACGATGAGCGAAGCCGGTCGCCGCTTCGCTTCGCGGGGCTCATGAGCAGCGGCCGCTCGATGAATCGAGCCACGCGCGAGTGACGTGACTCGGCGCGCAGTCTCAATATCGAAACGGCTTTCGTCGGCTGACGCGAAATGGATGAATGGCGAGCAGAACGCTCTGGAAATGGCGCGGCTCGAATCGATGCAATCGCATCGAATTTTCCGCACAAAACAAAACAGGCGCCGAAGCGCCTGTTTTGTTTGAGAATTTTGGGGTGGCTGATGGGACTCGAACCCACGACAACAGGAATCACAATCCTGGACTCTACCAACTGAGCTACAGCCACCACTGATACTGCTTTGTTTCTTCGCTGTTTCGTTTCGTGTTCAGCAGCGAAGAACAAGATTATACGAAGACTTTTCCGTCTTGCAAAGCATTTTTTTCAAAAATTTCTTCGGCATCGTTCAGATGCGTGCGCGCCTCGTCGAACACGGCCAGATCGCCGCGCGCGAGCTTCTTGTTGTCGGACAGCACACGACGCCAGCCGCGCGCACCCGCGACGCCACGATAGAGCCCGAGAGCATGCCGCACGATCGCGCCGAGATACGTGCCGCGCTTCAGTTCCGCCGCGCAGTATTCGATCAGTTTCGCCTCGGCCTCTTCGCGCGTCGGCACCGCCGCAGTCGACCCGTAGAAGCGCGCATCGACACCCGCGAGCACATACGGGTTGTGATAAGCCTCGCGGCCGAGCATCACGCCGTCCACGTGCTCGAGATGCTGCGCGACTTCGTCGAGCGTCTTGATCCCGCCGTTGATCACGATCTCCAGCGACGGGAAATCGCGCTTCAGCTGATACGCATAGTCGTACTTGAGCGGCGGGATCTCGCGGTTCTCCTTCGGCGAGAGCCCCTTCAGGATCGCATTGCGCGCGTGCACCACGAACGTTTCGCAGCCGGCCTCCGCCACCGTGCCGACGAAGTCCCGCACGAACGCATAATCCTCGACCGCGTCGACACCGATCCGGTGCTTGACCGTGACCGGCACCGACACCGCATCGCGCATCGCCTTCACGCAGTCGGCAACGAGTTGCGGCTCGTTCATCAGGCACGCGCCGAACGCACCGCGCTGCACGCGCTCGGACGGGCAGCCGCAATTCAGGTTGATCTCGTCGTAGCCCCACTGCTCGCCGAGTTTCGCGGCGCGCGCGAGATCGTCCCGTTCGCTGCCGCCCAGTTGCAGCGCGACCGGCGATTCGTTCGGCGTGAACGCGAGATGCCGCTGGGCGTCGCCGAACAGCAGCGCGCCCGTCGTGATCATTTCCGTATACAGCCACGTGTCGCGCGTCAGCGTGCGATGGAACGACCGGCAATGACGGTCGGTCCAGTCGAGCATCGGGGCCACGGAAACGCGGCGGGGAGGAAGCGAGGACGGTACGGACATGGAATTCGGGGCAGCAAGCGGCGCGGGAAACAACCCGACATTTTACCGCAACGCGACCAAGCCGGCCCGGCAGCCTGACTAGACCGGCCCGCCATCGCCCAGTTCGACGTCGACGGCCCGCCGCGCCTCGTCGAGCACGCGCTCGATCACGCGCCGTTCGGTCAGCAGCATCCCGTCGACTTTCACGAGCCGCCAGTCGATCCGCACGGCCGAACCCTGCAGCACGCGGTAGTGCGCATGCTCGCCGTCCCACACCTGCTCGGTCTTCACCTCGATCTCGTAGCCGCGGTACGGCTCGCTGAAATCGCCGAGATCGCTGCCTCTCGGTTCCATCGCTCGCTCCGTGGCGACACGGCGCCAGGCCGCCGCGGCGGCCGGCGCCGTGTGCTCAATCGTATTCGTTGGACAAAACGGATTTGCCATCGGCGGTCAGGTCGACACGGTCGGCCGCCGCCTGGTAGATCAGCCCTTCGTTCAGCAACGCATAGACGACGTCGTCGAACGCGGCAGGGACCGGCCGGCTGTCGCCGAACTGGTCGATCCACTTCAGCGCCACGATGGCTTCGGGAGAAAGGATGGGGGTCATGCGTTGGCCTCCGGCGTCGGTGTCGTTCCATCCTAGCACTTCGTCCTGACGCCGAATACCGAGGCAAACGCTCGACCATGAAACAGGGGCGCCGCGGACGGCCAGACGGCCCGCCCGCGGCGCCCTGCACCGGAAACGCGCTCAAAGGCGCGCGATCGACACCTCGGTGGATTTCACGAGCGCGACGACTTCCGCGCCGACCTTCAGTTCGAGTTCGTCGACCGAGCGCGTCGTGATCACCGACGTGACGATGCCGAACGGCGTCTCGACGTCGACCTCGGACACCACGGGCCCGCGAATGATCTCCTTCACCTTGCCTTTGAACTGGTTACGCACGTTAATTGCAGTGATGCTCATCGGGTTGATCGCTCCGAAGAAAAAAGTCTGAGAACGGGCGGCCGGTGCCGCCCGGATTTAAACGGCCCAGCGAATCTGCCCGACCGGTCGTACGTGCTCCACCTCAGGCACCGCACCCTGCTCGCCCCCGCCCGGCCCGCCGGCGAGTACGCGTTGCAGCACACGGTCTTCCAGCGCCGCGAATGCGGCCGACGCGCGCGCACGCGGCCGGTCGAGCGGAACGGACTGATCGAGGGCGACACGCCCTTGCTCGATCAACAGGATCCGGTCGCCGAGCGCGACGGCTTCCTGCACGTCGTGCGTGACGAGCAGCGCGGTGAACCGATGCTCGCGCCACAAGCGCTCGATCAGCGCATGCATCTCGATGCGGGTCAGCGCGTCGAGCGCACCGAGCGGCTCGTCGAGCAGCAGCAATTGTGGCCGGTGCACGAGCGCGCGGGCGAGCGCGACGCGCTGCCGCTGGCCGCCCGACAGCTGGGCGGGCCAGTCATTCGCGCGCTCGAGCAGCCCGACTTCGTCGAGCACCGCGCGCGCCTGATCGCGTGCCCCGCGGCCCAGGCCCAGCATCACGTTCTGCAGCACGGTCTTCCACGGCAGCAGTCGCGCATCCTGGTACATGATCCGGGTGTCGAGCGTGCCGCCACCCTCGCCGCGCGTCACGAGCGCACCGCTGCTCGGCGCCTCGAGCCCCGCGACGAGACGCAGCAGCGTGGATTTTCCGCAGCCGCTGCGGCCGACGATCGCGACGAAGCTGCCGCGCGCGATGCCGAGTTCGACGTTGTCGAGCACGGTGCGCGTGCCGAAGCGCTTGCTGACGCCCGACAGCGTCACCGCGTCGTCGGCTGCCGGGCTGCCCGCGCGCCGCCGCGCGAGCGGAACGACGGATGCACCGCCGTCCCGATCGACGATCGCCGCATCGCGTGCGTCGTCGTCCGTCACGCGCGCCTGTACCAGTTCGGCCTCGAGGTCTGCGCCGGCGAGCGGGCCGTAGGCGGCCGCCGAAGTCGTCGCATTCATGCCTTTGCTCCTGATTGATAAGCGGGGTGCCAGCGCAGCGTCACGCGCTCGATCCATTTCGCCAGCACATCGGCCAGCTTGCCGAGCACCGCATACAGCAGGATGCCGACCACCACCACATCGGTTTGCAGGAATTCGCGCGCGTTCATCGTCATGTAGCCGATGCCCGATTGCGCGGAGATCGTTTCCGCGACGATCAGCATCACCCACATCAGCCCGAGCGCGAAGCGCACGCCGACGAGAATCGACGGCAATGCGCCGGGCAGGATCACGTCGCGATACAGCGCGAAGCCGCGCACGCCATAGCTCTTCGCCATCTCGATCAGGTTCGCGTCGACCGAGCGGATCCCGTGATACGTGTTGATGTAAACCGGGAAGAACACGCCAAGCGAAACAAGGAACAGCTTCGCCTTCTCGTCGATGCCGAACCACAGGATCACGAGCGGAATCATCGCGAGCGCGGGGATGTTGCGGATCATCTGGATCGTCGAATCGAGCGCGACCTCCGCCGCTTTCGACAGGCCGGTTGCGAGCCCGAGCGCGAGACCCACGCCGCCGCCGATCGCGAAGCCGAACAGCGCGCGCCAGGTACTGACCTTCACGTTCGCCCACATCTCGCCCGACGTCACGAGCGACCACGCGGCACGCACGACCGCCAGCGGCTCAGGCAGCACGCGGGTCGACAGCCAGCCGACGCGCGCGCCGACCTCCCATACGGCCAGCAGCGCGAGCGGCACGAGCCACGGCGCGATGCCGCGCCAGGCGCGGGCGGCCACGGCGGCGCCCGTCGTCGACGTTTTCGTTGTCATTGCAGGCCTCCTTCGTTCAGCTCTGGCTCGCCTTCGGCAGATAGTTGTTGCCGACGATCTCGCCGAACGGCCCTGACAGCGGGCCGGACGGACGCGCCGCGCCCTTGCCCTTGATCAGCGGGAACACGAGCTCGGCGAAGCGGTACGACTCCTCGAGGTGCGGATAGCCGGACAGGATGAACGTCTCGATGCCGAGATCCGCGTATTCGCGCATGCGTTCCGCGACCTGCTCGGGGTTGCCGACGAGCGCGGTACCCGCGCCGCCGCGCACGAGACCGACACCGGCCCACAGGTTCGGATACACCTCGAGCGCCTCGCGGCCGCCGCGCTTGCCACCGTGCAGCGCGGCCATCCGGCGCTGGCCTTCCGAATCCATGTTCGCGAATGCCTGCTGCGCGCGGGCGATCGTCTCGTCGTCGAGACGGCTGATCAGGCGGTCGGCATCGCGCCACGCCTCGTCCTCGGTCTCGCGCACGATCACGTGCAGGCGGATGCCGAACTTGATCTTGCGGCCACGCGCCTCGGCGCGGGCGCGGATGTCTGCGATCTTCTTCGCGACGGCCTCGGGCGGCTCGCCCCAGGTCAGGTAGGTGTCGATGTGATCCGCGGCGATCGCGTGCGCGGCCGGCGACGATCCGCCGAACCACAGCGGCGGATGCGGGCGCTGCACGGGCGGATACAGCGCCTTGCCGCCCTTCGACTGAAGGTGCTTGCCGATGTAGTCGAAGCCGCCGTTATCGTGCGAGGCGGACAGCAGTCCGCGCCAGATGTTCAGGAAGTCGTCGGTGATCTCGTAGCGCGTATCGTGATCCGCGAACAGCCCGTCGCCTTCGAGTTCGGCGGCGTCGCCGCCCGTCACGACGTTGATCAGCAGGCGGCCGCCCGACAGGCGGTCGAACGTCGCGGCCATCCGCGCCGCGAAACCGGGCGATGCGATGCCGGGACGCACGGCGACCAGGAACTTCAGACGCTGCGTCGCCGGAATCAGGCTCGACGCAACGACCCACGCATCCTCGCAGGAACGGCCGGTCGGCAGCAGCACGCCTTCGTAGCCGAGCGTGTCGGCCGCGACGGCGATCTGCTTGAAATAATCGTAATCCGCGGCGCGCGCGCCTTCGGCGGTGCCGAGATAACGGCTGTCGCCGTGCGTGGGAATAAACCAGAAAACATTCATCTGCTGCTCCTGCTTGACTGTCCTTGCCGGAATCTGGATAAAACGAAGCCCTGCTCGCGTCGCGAATCAGCGACGCATGCATGGTGTGCATTCGAATCGGGATGGCTCGCCGGTCAGGCCGTGCCGCGGACGAGTACGCGATTGCACGGCTGTTTCTGGGAAATCAGTCTATGGATCGGTGCAGGGCTTTGGAACGATTTTTTTGAGCTTAGGTTTTCCGCTTTCGTGATTAGCGCGACGCTCCAGCGAATATCGCATCGGCCGGGCCCTATAATGACGCACCTATCCGAACAACTTCGCGCGGACGGCCCCGGCCGGCCGCGCCTGCAATACGCTCACCGATGCAGAAAGTCATCCTGCCGTTCCTGTCCGGCTTCCTGGCCGCCCTCTTCTTTCGCGAAGCGACGCTCGCGCTCCTGCATACGGCCGACCTGATCGCCGCAGCCGGATTCTCCACGCAACCTTTCGCGCCGCTCGGCATTCCTGAATTTGTCGCGAACGCGCTGATCAGCGCGTGCTGCGCGATCCCGATGGCGTGGCTGCTGCGCGTGTCGCCGGAGCGCGAAGCGCCGTGGATCGGCGCGCTGGTGTTCGGCGGCATCGTGCTGACGGCCGCCCGCGTGTTCGCGATCGATCCGCTGCGCGGGATCTGGCCGTCGGGCAACATGATGCCGGTGCTCGCCGCCGGTTTCGCGGCAAACGCGGTGTGGGGTTTCGGTGCGCTGGTGTTCATGCGCGCGTTCATGTCGGACGACGCCGGCGACGAATAACGCACGGCTTGCGGCGAGGCCCCGGCCCTGTCGCCGAGCCGGATCGGCATCCGCAAACGGAAAGGCCGCCTGCACATGCAAGCGGCCTTTTTGCTTTTCGCTTCGATACCGCGCGCGTCAGTCCTTCAGGTTGCGCAGCGGATGCGTGTCAGGCGTCCACGGGCTGTCGAACATCGCGAGCACGTCGGCCCGGTCGATATCGGCCGTCGACTTGAAACGCCAGACCGGCTGTTGATCCTTGTCGACGATCAGCGCGCGCACGCCTTCGATCACGTCGCCGTGCGCGAACGTCGAACGCGTGAGGTCGAGATCGCGCCGCAGGCAATCGGCCATCGTCGCGCCGCGCGCGCGCTCGACGACTTCGAGCGACACGGCCATCGACAGCGGCGACAACTGGCTGCGCATCGCGTGGGTCGCCTTCTCGACCCATCCGTCGATGGCCGCGCAATCCTGCTCGGCGTCGAGCGACGCCAGGATCGCGCCGATATCGGGCTGCGCGAAATGCCGGTCGATCCCGGCGCGCGCGTCGGCCAGCGCCGACGTGTCGGGCGTCGGCACGACCTTGTGCGCGGCAGCTGCGTCGGCCACGCACGCGACGGCCTGCGCGCCGCTGTCGATCCGCGCGCCGTGCAGCGTATCGAGCAGCGCCGGCAGCGCGGCGTCAGGCAGGTATACGTCGGCGAGCTGCGCATACAGTGCGCCGGCCGCGTCGAGCGTCGCGCCGGTCACCGCGAGATAGCGGCCGAGCGCGCCCGGCGTGCGCGCGAGGAACCAGCTCATCCCGACGTCCGGGAACAGCCCGATGCGCGTTTCGGGCATCGCCATCTTCGTCGAATCGGTGACCACACGCAGGCCGCCCGTATGTCGCGCCGCCTGCGAAATGCCCATGCCGCCGCCCATCACGACGCCGTGCATCAACGCGATGTACGGTTTCGGATAGGTGAACATCGTATGGTTGAGCGTGTATTCCTCGATGAAGAACGTGTCGACCGCATCGCGATCGCCGCGCTGCCACGCAGCGTGGAAGAAGCGCACGTCGCCGCCCGCGCAGAACGCGCGCGGATGCGGGCTGTGCACGACGACGGCCGTCACCTCCGCGTCGTCGCGCCATGCATCGAGCGCCTGCTGCATCAGTCGGATCATCCCCACCGACAGCGCATTCAGCGCCTTCGGCCGGTTCAGTTCGAGATAGCCGATGCGGTTCGCGACATACGCGCGCACGTCGGGCTGGGCGGCTTCGGCGGAAGCGGCAGTGGAATCGGTCATGTGAGCCATCCGGCGTATCGCGGGCGCACGCTCAGTGCGCCTGCATCTTCGAGAACAGGTTCAGCACCACGACGCCCGAGACGATCAGCCCGAGGCCGATCACGGCCGGCAGGTCCGGCACCTGGCGATAGAGCAGCATCGCGACGAGCGTGATCAGCACGATGCCGGCCCCCGACCACACCGCATAGATGATGCCGACGGGCATCGTGCGCAGCGTGAGCGACAGACAGTAGAACGCGATGCCGTAACCGGCCACGACGAGCGCCGACGGCCAGAAGCGCGTGAAGCCGTCCGCCGCGCGCAGCGCGGACGTGCCGACCACTTCCGCGACGATCGCGATCGCGAGCCATGCGTAACCCGGAATCTGCATCGCTCAGCTCCTTGCAAGTGCCAGCACGGCATAGTCCTGCCCGAGCTCGGCGCACAGGGCTTCGACGACGAACTCGTGATCCGCGCGCTGCGGCAGCCCCGATGCGGTGATCGAGCCGATCACGCCGGCCCCCGCGACGGTCAGCGGAAACGCGCCGCCGTGCGGCGAATAGTCGGAGATCGGCAGCCCGTGCTTGTCGGCGAGCGTGGCGCCGGCCTGCTGCATGCGCAGGCCGACCGCATACGAACTGCGGCGGAAGTGCGCGACGACGTTGCGCTTGCGGCGTACCCAGTCGGCGTTGTCGGGCGTCGCGCCGGCGAGCGCCGCATAGAACAGCGGCTGGCCGAACGTGACTATGTCGATCGCGATCGCATGGCCGCGCGACGTCGCGAGCGCATGCATCCGGTTGCCGAGCGCCCAGGCACGAGCCGGGTCGAAATGGGGAAACACGAGCGCCTGTTCCTGCGCGCCGATCGATTGCAGATCGTGAGCGATGTCCATGAATCCGTCGATGCTGTAGTGAGTGTTGCAACGGCACCGACGCGATCGCGCGCGACTCTCCGCTGCAGGCGTGAACGACACAAGCAAACCGCTCGATTCTAGCGCACGCGCCTGCCGTACCGGCCCTGCCGGCGTCCCGCCGGCGACTGAAACGCGATTGTCAGAAAGTGCTTGCAAGCATTCGGGTTAGCCCATATAATTCATTTCTTCGACGGACGCGGGGTGGAGCAGTCTGGCAGCTCGTCGGGCTCATAACCCGAAGGTCGTAGGTTCAAATCCTACCCCCGCAACCAACGTCCCGATTCATGCAAAAAGCCCGGCTCCACGCCGGGCTTTTTGTTTTCCGGCGCGCGATTGCGCGCCTCGCACGTTGCGCTTCGCGCCGCACGCCGCGCACATGCGCTCGCGTTCGAGAATGCCCCGCCCCGGTGATACACTCGCATCACCTCGTCCCTTCCACTCGACATGAAATTCTGCTCCGTCTGCGGTCACGAAGTCATCGCGCGCATTCCTCCGGGCGACAACCGCGAGCGCTTCATTTGCGATCACTGCGGCACGATCCATTACCAGAATCCGCGCAACGTGGTCGGCACGGTGCCGGTCTGGGGCGATCAGGTGCTGCTGTGCCGCCGTGCGATCGAACCGCGCTACGGTTTCTGGACGCTGCCGGCAGGCTTCATGGAAATGGGCGAGACGACGGCCGAGGCCGCCGCGCGCGAAACGCTCGAGGAAGCCGGCGCACGCGTCGAGGTTCAGAACCTGTTCACGCTGCTCAACGTGCCGCACGTGCACCAGGTCCATCTGTTCTATCTGGCGCGGCTCGTCGATCCGGCTTACGAGGCCGGCGAGGAAAGCCTCGAAGTCAAGCTGTTCGACGAAGCCGACATTCCGTGGGACGAGATCGCGTTCCCGACCGTCAGCCAGACGCTGCGTTTCTTCTTCGCCGATCGCGCCGCCGGCGACTACGGCGTCCATACCGGCGATATCTTCCGCTCGCTGCGCAACGGCTGAGCCCGCGCCCCATGGTCCCCTGGCTCGGCCCGGACGATCCATTCCCGCCCGTCGAACGCGCGCTCGGCTCCGCGACCGGCGCGCCGGGGCTGCTCGCCGCGAGCGCCGACCTGCTGCCGTCCCGCCTGATCGAGGCCTACCTGCGCGGCATCTTCCCGTGGTATTCGGACGGCCAGCCCGTGCTGTGGTGGAGCCCCGACCCGCGGATGATCCTCGCGCCGGCCGAATTCAAGGTGTCCCCGTCGCTGCGCAAGACGCTCAAGCGCGTGCTGCGCGACTCCGCGTGGGAAGTGCGCGTCGACCATGACTTTCCGGGCGTGATGCGCGCGTGCGCGCAAGCGCCGCGCCGCGGGCAGCGCGGTACCTGGATCACGGCCGAGATCATCGACGCGTATTCGTCGCTCTACCGTTCCGGCAACGCGCACAGCATCGAGGCGTGGCACGACGGGCGACGCGTGGGCGGCCTCTACGGCGTCGCGTTCGGGCGGATGTTTTTCGGCGAATCGATGTATGCGGATGTCACCGATGCGTCGAAGATCGCGCTGGCGACACTCGTCGCCCACCTTCGCGAGCAGGGGCTGGAGATGATAGACTGCCAGCAGAATACGTCGCATCTAGCGTCGCTCGGTGGCCGCGAGATCGCACGCAAGGCCTTTGTCGCTCACGTGCGCCGCGCGGTAGCCGAACCGCCGATTCCGTGGCAGTTCGACAAGCGTGTGCTCGCCATGCTGACGAGCCCTGCCGAACCGGCCGCCCCCTCCGGGATCGAGCGCTAGCGCGGCACTCCCTCCCTGCATCGAGAGCTGCCCATGACTCACCCGACTGAGCTGCCGCTTTCACCGCTTTCGGCGCTGCAATTCTATGCAACGGCGCCCTATCCGTGCAGCTATCTGGACGGCCGCGTCGCGCGCTCGCAAGTCGCGACGCCGAGCCACCTGATCAATTCCGACATCTATACCGAGCTCGTGAAGGCCGGCTTCCGGCGCTCGGGCGTGTTCACCTATCGCCCGTACTGCGACGGCTGCCGTGCCTGCGTGCCGGTGCGCGTGCCGGTCGGCGCGTTCACGCCGTCGCGCACCCAGCGCCGGATGTGGAAGCGGCACCGCGCGCTCGTCGCGACGGTCTCGCCGCTGCACTACGACGAGGAGCACTACGCGCTCTACATGCGCTACCAGTCGGCGCGCCACGCGGGCGGCGGCATGGATCGCGACAGCCGCGACCAGTACGAGCAGTTCCTGCTGCAGAGCCGGATCAATTCGCGCCTCGTCGAATTCCGCGACCTCGACGCGCCGGGCGGCGAGCCCGGCAAGCTGCGCATGGTCAGCATGATCGACATCCTCGGCGACGGACTGTCGTCGGTCTATACGTTCTTCGAGCCGGACGAGCAGCATACGAGCTACGGCACGTACAACATCCTGTGGCAGATCGAGCAGGCGAAGAGCCTCGGCCTGCCGTACGTGTATCTCGGCTACTGGATCCGCGAGAGCCCGAAGATGGCCTACAAAGCCAATTTCCATCCGCTCGAAGGGTTGCTCGACGGCCGCTGGAAAATACTCGATCCGGATCGTGTCGACCTGCCGCCGGTCGACGCGGCACTTGCCCGCGCACCGCTGCCGGGCGGACATTCCGGGTCGGGCTGACGGGCCATCCCGCGGCGCGGCGGCGCGCCTGCAACGGGCACCCTGCGGCCCTTGCACGCGTTGCCGCGCGGCACAAGCGGTGCCACCGGCCGCGCATGCGAAGCGAAGCCCGCCCTTGCCGCGCAACTCCCGGTAAAATAGCGGGTTGTCATTCATTCCGGCCGTCCGCCCAATTCCCGTGTTCAGTTCCCTCTATCCGCTGGCCCGCGCATCCCTGTTCAAGATGGATGCGGAAGACGCTCACCACCTCACGCTGCGCGCGCTCGGCGCGGCCGGCCGCACGGGCCTCGCCTGCGCGCTGTCGGCCCGCGTGCCCGATGCGCCGCGCACCGTGATGGGACTCACGTTCCGCAACCCGGTCGGCCTCGCCGCCGGCCTCGACAAGGACGGCGCGGCCATCGACGGCCTCGCGGCGCTCGGCTTCGGCTTCATCGAGGTCGGCACGGTCACGCCGCGCCCGCAGCCGGGCAATCCGCGCCCGCGGATGTTCCGCCTGCCGCAGGCGGAAGCGCTGATCAACCGGATGGGCTTCAACAACCACGGCGTCGATCAGTTCGTGAAGAACGTCCAGGCGGCCCGCTATCGCGGCATCCTCGGCCTGAACATCGGCAAGAACGCCGACACGCCGATCGAACGCGCCGCGGAAGACTATCTCTACTGCCTCGAGCGCGTGTATCCGTTCGCAAGCTACGTGACGATCAACATTTCGTCGCCGAACACGAAGAACCTGCGCCAGCTGCAGGGCGCGGGCGAACTCGACGCGCTGCTCGCGGCGCTGAAGGACAAGCAGCAACGCCTCGCCGACCTGCACGGCAAGCTCGTGCCGCTCGCGCTGAAGATCGCGCCCGATCTCGACGACGAACAGGTCAAGGAAATCGCCGACACGCTGCTGCGCCACAAGATCGAGGCGGTCATCGCCACCAACACGACGCTGTCGCGTGCGGCCGTGCAGGGCCTGCCGCACGCCGACGAAGCCGGCGGCCTGTCGGGCCGTCCGGTGTTCGATGCGTCCAACGAAGTGATCCGCAAACTGCATGCCGAAGTCGGCAGCGCGGTGCCGATCATCGGCGTCGGCGGCATCTTCTCGGGCGAGGACGCGCGCGCGAAGCTCGCGGCCGGCGCGTCGCTCGTCCAGCTGTACACGGGCTTCATCTATCGCGGCCCCGCGCTCGTCGCCGAGTGCGTGAAGGCGATCGCGCGTGACCGCGCCGTGTAATATAGCCATAAACAAACGATATTTAATGGTCGATTGTATTTTTGCTATGATCGACCCCACAGTCAGAATCAAGCGCCCCGCTGGGGCAAGGAAGCTCACACGATGAAAATTTCGCTGCTGAAGAAGCTGCTGGTCGCCGGCCTGATCGGCACGTCGTTCGCCGCCGCCGCGCAGGCGGCCGACCTCCTCGACCAGGTGAAACAACGCGGCACGCTGCGCGTCGGCCTCGAAGGCACGTTCCCGCCGTTCAACTCGAAGAACCCGCAAGGCGAACTCGTCGGCTTCGACGTCGACATCGCGAATGCCGTCGCCGCGAAGCTCGGCGTGAAGGCCGAGTTCGTCACGACCGAATGGAGCGGCATCATCGCGGGCCTGCAGGCCGGCAAGTTCGACGTGATCGCCAACCAGGTCGGCATCACCGACAAGCGCAAGGAAACGCTCGACTTCTCGCCCGCGTACACGTATTCGTCCGCCCAGTTGATCCAGCGCAAGGACGACACGCGCCAGTTCAAGTCGCTCGACGACCTGAAGGGCAAGAAGCTCGGCGTCGCGCTCGGCACGAACTATATGGACATGGCGAAGTCGGTGCCCGGCATCGACGTGAAGACCTACCCGGGCGCGCCCGAGTACCTGCGCGACCTCGCGGCCGGCCGTCTCGATGCAGCGCTCAACGACCGCCTGATGCTCGCGTACCTGACGAAGAACTCGCAACTGCCGCTGCGCCCGGGCGCGAACGTCGGCTCGGCGAATCCGTCGGGGATCCCGTTCAAGAAGGGCAACCCGAAGTTCCAGAAGGCGATCGACGACGCGATGGCGCAACTCGAGGCCGACGGCACGTTCACAAAGATCTCGGACAAGTGGTTCGGCATCGACGTGACGAAGCCGGTCAAGTAAGCACGCCTCTGCTTCCCGCCTGACGGCGGGCCGGAAAGGGCGGCATCCGAAGCGATGCCGCCCTTTGTTTTATCGGTCCGGTTTATGATTGCGCTTTCGCGCACGCATTCGATTCGTATTCCATGTCGACAACGTCCCTGCTCGTCCAATCGCTGCCGGTGCTCGCCCAGGGTGCCGTACTGACCGTCAAGTTCGCCGTGCTGTCGATGGTGTTCGGCCTGCTCGGCGCCGTCGTGCTCGCGATGATGGGCATCCGGCAAAGCGAACCGCTCGACGGCTTCGAACGCATCTGGGTCAACGCGCTCGCGGGGCTCGCACGCGCCTACGTGAGCCTGATGCGCGGCACGCCGCTGCTCGTGCAGATCTTCGTCATCTATTACGGACTGCCGAGCCTCGGCATCTCGCTCGACCCGACACCGGCCGGCGTGATCGCGCTCTCCGCGAATGTCGCCGCTTACATGTCCGAAAGCATGCGCGGTGCGATCAACGGAATCGCGCGCGGCCAATGGCTGGCCGCCTACAGCCTCGGGCTGTCGTGGGGGCAGACGCTGCGCTACGTGATCGGCCCGCAGGCGCTGCGCATCGCGGTGCCGAGCCTGTCGAACAGCCTGATCAGCCTGATCAAGGACACGTCGCTCGTGTCCGTCATCACCGTGACCGAACTGCTGCGCAGCGCGCAGGAAGTGATCGCGGCGACCTACCAGCCGTTGCCGCTGTACCTGGCCGCCGCCGCGATCTACTGGGTGCTGTGCCAGATCCTCGAATGGGTCCAGCGCTGGTACGAAAAGCGCCTGTCGCTGCCCGCGCGGCACTGAGCATGTCGCCTCTCGCGCCGGGCCGCGGATGCGCGCCCGGCCCCCGCCTTCCCGCCTACTCGCCCGAATAGCGCACGCCGAGCGCCGCGCGTGCGGCATCGGTCATCGCGATCATGCGCCGCGAATGGTCGTGCGTCATGATCGGGCTCTCGAGTTCGCCCGCGCGCAGCAGGTCGCAGAAATGCGCGGTCTCGTAGTTCAGGCCGCCGCCGTCGACCGGCGCGTCGAGTTCGACCGTGCGCCCGTCCGCATAGCGGATCGTCGCCCGCGCGGGGTTCCACCACTTTTCGTGAATCGTCACGTGCCCGCCTGCTGCAGCGATCAGCGCATCGCCGCGTCCCATCACGTCGAGCCCGCAAAAGAGCTGCGCAATGCCGCCGTTCGCGTGACGGCTGTTCAGGCTCGCGAACACGTCGACACCCGTCGCGCCGATGCGGCCGAGCGTCTGCACGTCGACTGCCGCGCCGAGCCAGTCGACCGCGAGAAACGCTTCGTAGATCCCGATGTCGAGCAGCGCGCCGCCGGCGCGGTCGAGCCGATAGACGGAATGATCGTCCGGCACCGACGACGACGCGCAGCCCGCGCGCACGAGCCTGATCTCGCCGATCGGATCGTCATGCAGATGCGCGCGCAACCGACGATACAACGGAAAGAACGGCGGCTTCATCGCTTCCATGAAGAGCCGGCCGGCCGTGCGTGCCGCATCCAGCACGGCATCGAGCTGCGTCGCGTTCAGCGTCGCGGGTTTTTCGCACAGCACGGCCTTGCCGGCGGCGAGCGCCGCTTGCGCGTAGTGCGCGTGACTGTCGTGGAGGGTCGCGATATAGATCGCGTCGATGTCGCTCGCGAGGAGCGCGTCGAGGCTGGCGGCAGGCTTGCCGCCGCAGCTGTCGCAGAAAGCGGTTGCCGCATCGGCGCGGCGGGCCCACACGCCGGCGAGCGTGGCACCCGGCACGTGCGCGAGGCTTTGCGCGAAACGGCGTGCGATGCTGCCTGCGCCGACGATGCCGAAGCGCACCGGGCGGTTGTCGAATTCGTTCATCCGGATCTTCCGTGTCGGTCGTATGACGGTGGCCGGCACGCTGCCGGCCGGCCGTCATGATAAACGGCTCGCCGGCACAGGGATAAGCGACCCGCGCCGATTCAGGCGCGCACGGGCACGTCGACGGAGAAATCGCGCGAGATCTCGTCGGCGCTGAAATCGATCAGGGCAAGCGACGCCGCCTCGGCTTCGCGCGGATCGCGGCGTTCGATCGCATCGACGACGCGCGCATGCGCCTTCACCGCGATGTCGTGCGCACCGTCCTTCTGCGCGACGCGCGGATTCACGAGCCGCACAGCGCCGCGCACGATCGCCGCCATCTGCTGGAAAAACTGGTTGCCGCTCGCCTGGACGATTCGCGTGTGCAGCAGCTCGTCCGCCGTGTCATAACCGGGGTCGCCCGGTTGCAACACCTTGAACGCTTCGAACGCCTCGCGGATGCCCGCGATGTCGGCCGCCGTCGCACGGACCGCCGCCTGTGCGGTCGCGCGCGGTTCGATCAGCATCCGGAATTCGATGACGTCGCGCATGAACTGCGGATCCGGCTTCGCACGAAACCGCCAGCTCACCACGTCTTCATCGATCATGCGCCAGTCGCGCATCGGCCGAACGCGCGTACCGACTTTCGGACGCACGTCGAGCATGTCGCGCGCGAGCAACATCGACAATGCTTCGCGCATCACCGTGCGACTCACGTCGAACTCTTTCGACAGCACATCCTGCGGCGGCAGAATGCCGCCGTACTTGTCCTCGACGATACCTGCGACAAGCCCATCCATCACTTTGGCGACCAGTGACCGGTCTTTGCCCTGCTCCATGACACCTCCCCGTGCGTCGATTTGCGAACACCTGCTCCGCAGTTCCGCCGGCCCTGGTTACGACTGTTCTTATGATCTATAAGTTGATGAGTTCGGGGATATTTCGCTATCTGGTAAACACCTGACAGGGTTATCCCTCTTTTTGATGCGGTTGATTTATAAGGCTTCAAAAAAAGCCCGGAAAGCGCGCTGCGCTTGCCGGGCCGGGCTTTCCACGAACTTTGAACATGCAATCCATTACGGCATCCGGATGCCATTACGGACTGCTTCTCATTCAGTTTCGATTAATCGGGATAAACGATCGTTTCAACGCCGTTTGCCGTGCCGAGCAGGCACAGATTCGCGCCGCGCGCGGCGAACAGGCCGACCGTCACGACGCCCGGCCATGCGTTGACCTGCGCCTCGAAACCGCGCGGATCGGTGATTTGCAGCCCCTTGACGTCGATGATCTCGTTGCCGTTGTCGGTGATGTACGGCGCGCCGTCCTTCGTCACGCGCAGCACCGGCACGCCGCCCAGCGCGGTCACGCGCCGGCCGATCGCCGTGCGTGCCATCGGCACGACCTCGATCGGCAGCGGAAATGCGCCGAGCACCGGCACGCGCTTGCTGCCGTCCGCGATGCAGACGAAGGTATCGGCCACCGACGCGACGATCTTTTCGCGCGTCAATGCGCCACCGCCGCCCTTGATCATTGCACCGCTTGCGTCGATCTCGTCGGCACCGTCGACGTACACCTGCAGCGATTCGACCTCGTTCAGGTCGAACACCTTGATGCCGTGCGATTTCAGGCGTTCGGTGGTCGCGATGGAGCTCGACACGGCGCCGCGATAGCGCGACTTGACGGCCGCGAGCGCGTCGATGAAGCAGTTGGCGGTCGAGCCGGTGCCGACGCCGATCACGGCGCCTTCCGGCACGTTCTGGATCACATAATCGGCGGCCGCCTGGCCGACCAGGCGTTTGAGTTCGTCTTGAGTCATGGGGGTGGGAATACAGCGGGATTGCGGAAAACCGCCAGTTTACCGGACTCGGGAGACGACCCGGGCATTTTCGGTGGGGTGCCGGCGCTGCGATCAGCGCCGGGCACGCCGGCGATCACGGCGCGCCGGTGGCGGATGCGTCGCCCGCCGGCGGCGTGGCGGAGAAATACTTGTCGAGCAGCGCCTGTGCGATCGCATCGGTTTCGGCGTCCGGATTGCCCGCATAGTCGACCGGCCGGAAATGCATCTGGAACGCCGCGAATACGCGTCGCGTGCGGGTGTCGAGCACGCCGTCGGCCGGCACGTCGTAGCCGTAGCGCGCGAGCTTCAGCTGCAGTTCGCGCACGTCGACGAGCGCGTGCGGATCGCGGCCGCCGAGCCGGGCGGCCACGGTCGCATCGTCCGGCCCCGCGCCGACACCGGCTTGCGCGAGCGCATGCCACGGGAACAGCGGCCCCGGATCGATCTTGCGTTGCGGCGCGATGTCGCTGTGCCCGACCACGCGCGTCGGCGGAATCCGGTAGCGCGCGACGACATCTTTCGACAGACGGATCAGCGCATCGACCTGTTCGGGCGGATACGGCTGCCACGTGCGGTTTTGCGGATCGAGCGGGCCGCGATTCACGTTCTCGATGCCGATCGACGCTGCGTTGAGCTCGGTCGTGCCCTGCCATTCGCTGATGCCCGCCTGCCATGCGCGTTCCGATTCGGGCACGAGCTGGTAGACCACCGGCATCCTGCGTTCGATGCGCGGTTGCGGCGGCACCACGTAGTGCGCGCTGACCGAATCGCCCGTCAGCGTGCGCAGCGATTTCGCTTCGTCGCTTTCGGTGTAATGCATCACGAGAAAGCGGATCCGCGAATCGGCGCCGCGTGCGTGCAAGCTCGTGTCGGCGTAGTAAGTGCCGCGCCCGACCAGTGACGGCGACGTGCAGGCGGCCAGCAGGCCGAGGATGGCGCACGATGCGCCGAGGCGAAACAGGGTCATGTTCGCGAGTTCCGGGAGGCGCGTGCCGCGCGCAGTCGCGGCACGCGTCGTGCGGGTCGTGACGGCCCGCGCAGCGCGCGAGACCGCGCGCGTCAGCCCGTGTATCAGCCCTTCACGCGCCGCTGCCGCACCGCTTCATACAGGCACACGCCGCTCGCGACCGACACGTTCAGGCTTTCCACGCTGCCGGCCATCGGGATGCTCATCACTTCGTCGCAGGTGTCGCGCGTGAGCCGGCGCATGCCTTCGCCTTCCGCACCCATCACGATGGCGACGGGACCGTCGAGCTTCGTGTCGTACAGCGTGCCCGACGCCTCGTCCGACGTACCGATGACCCACACGCCCGCGTCCTTCAGCTCGCGCAGCGCGCGGGCGAGGTTCGTGACCGTGATGTACGGCACCGTGTCGGCCGCGCCACTCGCGACCTTCGCCGCGGTCGCGTTCAGGCCGACCGCGCGGTCGCGCGGCGCGATCACCGCATGCGCGCCGGCCGAATCGGCGACACGCAGGCATGCGCCGAGGTTGTGCGGATCGGTGACGCCGTCGAGTACCAGCAGCAGCGCCGGGCCCTGGATGCCGTCGAGCAGCTCGGACAGGTTCTGTGCGAGCGGAACATCCTCGACGCGCGCCACGACGCCCTGGTGGCGCTCGGTATGCGCGAGGCCCCACAGGCGGGTTTCATCGGCCGCAATCAGCCGCACGCCCGCTTCCTTCGCGGCGTGCAGGAAGTCCTGCATGCGGCGGTCGCGGCGCGTCTGGTCGTACAGCACCTCCGCAACCGTCGACGCATCGTGCCGCAAACGTGCGGTCACCGCATGAAAACCGTAAAGAACCTTCAGACGAGACATGACTGGAACAACCTTCGATCAAACGTGCGGCCGCGCGACGTGCGCAGCCGCGATCCATGGAAAAGGAAAGCGCCGCGTTGCCGGCCGGTGACCGGTCAAGCGCGGCGTCTCTCGATACTGCAAGGGCGTGCGCGTGCGCCGCCCCGAACGCTCAATACTTCTTGCGGGCGTGCACCTTCTTCGCGGCCGTCTTCGCCGCCGCGCCGCCCTTCTTCTTCGCGGCACGCGCGGCGCGCGCCTCCTTCACCGCGACGGTCGGCGCGCTGGCCGCCTTCTTGCGGCGCGGCGCGGCGTCCTCCACCGGCGGCAACGCGCGCACGCGCGGGCCGCCGCGATCGTTACCGTTACCGTTACCGTTGCCGGCGACAGCCGGCGCCGGTGCCGGACGCGGCGCCTTCACCGGCGTGTCGCGCACGAGGCGGAAGTCGATCTTGCGCGCGTCGAGATCGACGCGGCTCACCTGCACGCGTACGCGATCCGACAGGCGATAACGGATGCCCGTGCGCTCGCCGCGCAGCTCGTTCTTGATCTCGTCGTACTGGAAGTAGTCCGAGCCGAGTTCCGTGACGTGCACGAGCCCCTCGATGAACAGCGTATCGAGCTGCACGAAGATGCCGAACGACGTGACGCCGTTCACCATCCCGCCGTACTCCTCGCCGAGCTTGTCGCGCATGAAGTAGCACTTGAGCCAGGCCTCGACGTCGCGCGACGCTTCGTCGGCACGGCGCTCGTTCGCCGAGCAGTGCAGGCCGAGTTCTTCCCAGATCGCCGTGTTCGAGCGCGAACGGCCGCGTGCTTCGTCGTCGGCCTGCTGCATCGCGCGGGCGCGCGGCGACAGCGCGGTGTTCAGCTCGAAGCCGTCCGGCGCCTTCGGCACGTACTTCTTGCCGGACAGGATCGCGTAGATCGCGCGGTGCGTGAGCAGGTCGGGATAGCGGCGGATCGGGCTCGTGAAGTGCGCGTACGCCTCGTATGCGAGACCGAAGTGACCGATGTTGTCCGGGCTGTAGACGGCCTGCTGCATCGAGCGCAGCAGCATCGGCTGCAGCATCTGCGCGTCGGGCCGGTCGCGGATCTGCGCCATCAGCGCCGCGTAGTCGCTCGCATGCGGCTTGTCGCCGCCGCCGAGCGAGAGGCCCATGCCGCGCAGGAACGCGCGCAGGTTCTCGAGCTTCTCCGGCGTCGGCCCCGCGTGCACGCGGTACAGGCCCGGGTGCTTGTGGCGCTTCAGGAAATCGGCCGCGCACACGTTCGCGGCCAGCATGCATTCCTCGATCAGCTTGTGCGCATCGTTGCGCTGACGCGGGACGATCTGCTCGATCTTGCCTTGCGAGTTGCAGACGATGTAGGTCTCGGTCGTGTCGAAGTCGATCGCGCCGCGCTTCTGGCGTGCGGCGAACAGCGCCTTGTAGACGCCGTACAGATCCTGCAGGTGCGGCAGCAGGTCCGCGCGGCGCGCGGCCTCCGGCCCCTTCGTGTTCGACAGCACGGCCGCGACTTCGGTGTACGTGAGGCGCACGGCCGAATGGATCACGGCCGGATAGAACTGGTACGCCTTGATCTCGCCGCGCGCGGTAATCACCATGTCGCATGCGAGCACGCAGCGATCGACCTGCGGGTTCAGCGAACAGAGGCCGTTCGACAGCTTCTCCGGCAGCATCGGGATCACGCGGCGCGGGAAGTAGACCGACGTACTGCGCTCGAGCGCGTCGGCATCGAGCCCGCTGCCCGGCTGCACGTAGTGCGACACGTCGGCGATCGCGACGATCAGGCGGAAGCCGTCGCCGCGGCCGACCTTGGTCGGCTCGCAGTAGACGGCATCGTCGAAGTCACGGGCATCCTCGCCGTCGATCGTCACGAGCGGCACGTCGCGCAGGTCGACGCGGAAGCGCAGGTCGGTCGGCCGGACCTTGTCCGGCAGCGCGGCGGCTTCGTCGAGCGCCGGCTGGCTGAATTCGTGCGGCACGCCGTACTTGCGAACGGCGATCTCGATTTCCATGCCCGGATCGTCGATGTCGCCGAGCACTTCGACGACGCGGCCGAGCGGTTGCGAATGACGGCTCGGGAAGTCGGTCAGTTCGACGACGACGACCTGCCCGACCTTCGCCTTCTTCACGTTCTGCGTGATCAGGATGTCGTGGCCGATGCGCTTGTCTTCGGGGGCGACGATCAGCGCGCCGTTCTCGTTGAGCAGGCGGCCGATCACGCGCTTGTTCGCGCGCTCGGTGACTTCGACGACGTGCCCTTCCGGCCGGCCGCGGCGATCGTAGCCGACGATCCGCGCGAGCACGCGGTCGTTGTGCATGACCTTCTGCATTTCGCCGTTCGGCAGGAACAGGTCGTCCTGGCCGTCGTCGCGGATCACGAACCCGTAGCCGTCGCGATGGCCCTGCACGCGGCCGGCAACGAAGTTCGACGGATGGGTGAGCTGGTAGTGGCCGCGCTTGTCGAGGCGGATCTGGCCGTCGCGTTCCATCGCGGCGACACGCCGGAAGAACCCCTCGCGCTCCTGACGCTTGATCGACAGCGCTTCGGCGATGTCGTTGGCTGCCAGCGGCGCGTCGCTCGTACGCAGCACGCCGAGAATTTCTTCACGGCTCGGAATGGGGTACGGATATTTGCTCAAGGGTTTGTCGATGATTGTTCTCGTTGCGTTGACTGATGGTGCACGGCATCAACATAGAAGTGTCCGTCAGACAGTTCTATAGTGACGGCGGCGGATCATTCTATCACCCGCCTGTGTCGCCAAATGACGCGAATGCCGCGTGCAGGCGCCGCGGCGACCGGTTTGCGGTGCATCGCAAAAAAGTGTTGACACGATTAATTGGGGCGCTATAATTTCGCTTCTTTGCAGCAAGCAGCTACTGCAAAACGTGCCCAGGTGGCGGAATTGGTAGACGCACTAGGTTCAGGTCCTAGCGGTGGCAACATCGTGGAGGTTCGAGTCCTCTCCTGGGCACCACTTACACTTCCAGAGACTTCCAACAAAGTCTTCTGATCCTCGGAAAAGCCCGCCACTGCGGGCTTTTTTGTCTTCTGACGTCTTTTGAGTTCCACCCTAAGCCACCTGCAAACGAGTACATTTTTGAGTACATTGAAAGTTCGATGTAAGGAGATGTACTCAGATGGCACTGACAGCCCTACAGATCCTAGGCGGCCAAGCCGAGAGTCCTCATCGCTATCCGCTTTCTCCGCCTCTGCCGCCGCGCGCACTCGCGCCTCGAATTGGACAAGTGCCTCGGGCTTTCCATCTGGATGCGCGGCAGTCAGACGAGCGATCTGCTCGTAGAAGTCGGGATAGAAGCGCTCGGCGAGCATGATCTTCGCCAAGATCGGCCGCTGAATCTCGCTGCCAAACCCTCGCTCGTCGGCGATGGCATGACGGAGCATCAGGGAGTTCAGAAAGCGCTTGATCTGCCGCGGATTGCCACGCGTACCCTCGCTGAGGATCTTGGTCACATGCGCACTGATCACCAACGCCTGGTCAACTTCAGGCGGTACCGAGCCCTGCATGGCATCCTCGACCGTCTTCCTATCCAGACCACGGCTCTTCCACGGCCGCCGCATATCCTCGCGAGCCGCCTTCAACAACGCCTGGAAGGGCTCGCTCTCCGCTCCCAGTGCATTCTCGGCCAGTAGCAACGTCACGTACACGCGCGTTTCGGCTACACCCAGCGCGGGAATGCGAAACGGAACCTGGATCAGCTTCTCCAGATAGTTGCGGGCGTAGGTTACCGGCCCCACGCTTTGAGGTAGATCGGGGAAGTGCTCGCGCACCGCGTACTCGATCATCATCTCGTCTGCGCCGACGACGAACGCTGTCCGCTCGACGAAGAGGAACAGCCGGATGGCTTCCAACGTGGCTATCGCCGTCTTCGGCAGGCAGCGGTCAAGATCGTCCACAATGACCACCAGCTTGTCGATGTCGGCGGCATCGAGCAATTCCTTGAACTCGTTGCGGAATGCGTGAATATGTTCGGGCAGGTGGTCCGAGACAGACTCCGCATCCTTGAGAAAATCACCCGCTCCTTTCGCGAAGCTCTTGATATCCTCGGAAGAAACATGCTCCTGCGGCTTGCTCAGGAAGCCAGCAGCCAAGTCATAGACCCCCTTGAGTTGATCCAGCGTGGGGATCCCTGTAAAAGCCGTCAGAGCGAATCCGCCGGTTTTTCGGGCAAGCTTGAGCCAGTCAACGCGCTTGAGAACCTTCTTCGCCGCATCGGCTACCTTCGTACTCGTGGGTCTTGCTCGGCGCAACTCGTCAACGATCGTCTCTATAACGACCGTCTTGGCGTCTTCGAATCCTTCGAAAGTCCAGCCATTAAACCAGAGGCACAACGTGCGTTGGTCGTCCTTGAACGAGGCCTCCAACATCTTCAGCACACTGGATTTTCCAGCCCCCCAATCTCCATGCACCGCGATGGTGATCGGCGCTTTCGAGGTTCTCCCGATTAACTTTACAACCGTCTTGGCGATCGCTTCGTAATACAGCAGATCGGTCGCCGTTTCTTGATCATTCAAAAACATGCGGTTCCCTCCTAAGCCGGCATGCACTGCTACCATTCTTCGCCAGTCGAATATCTGACTCAACAACGACGCCCGGCAAAGCCATCCACCCGATTGCTATAAGAATGGGCGGGATCAATTCCTGCACTTATTTCTGCTGCCCCGCATCTCATCGATCATCGCATCGAGGTTTTCTTGATCCCGTTCTGGACAAAGCGAGACCGAATAACAAAATACGTCTCACCCCACGCTGCCCTGCGAGCCACTGGCGATCAGGCTGGCGCCGCAGGCAGTCTTCATGTTGTGCAGCGCCACCGGCACGCCGCCAATGTCGTAGTTGGAGCTGCCCTCGGCGATGGGGAAAACGCCCTTGCACTTCGGGCAGCTCACCGGGTGCCCCAGGCCGGCAATCTTCCGGCCGTTGAGATCGGTATTGTCAAAGCCCTGCATGACCATGCCGCCGTGGTCTGTCGTGTCGCCTTCGCGAACGATGTCTTGCATAGCAACTCCCATTTGATTTGGCCGTGCCAAGGCGGCACGGCATGGACCCGCGACACTGGAAACCAAAATGCCCAGCGCCTCACTGGTAATGCTTGAACTGCTCGGCCAATTGACGCGCCGTATCGTCGTTCAGGCGCATATCTCCCGAGGCCGAGAATTTGTCGCCGTACAGCGACGCATACTCGATCTCGATAACGATGCTGTTGTCGGCGAGCAGTTTCATCATCTGTGCCTGGCACGCCAGATTTGCCAGCCCCGACACCGTGAAAAGAGGTATCTCCTCACCCGCCTTCACGACGCTGTCTTGAACAGGCCACCCCGTCCTGAAGCATCCCGTTGCGCTCAGCCCCAGATCAGCACGGAACTGCGGCCAAATGCTGGGGCCCAGGCCGGTGTATCTCCTGCCGCCCACCGTGACCGTCATGCTCTTGATGATCGCCGGGCCGAGCCCCGCGTTCGACAAGTAAATGCCGTACTTCCGGCTCGTGTCGTCGAAGTATTGCGTCGTGATCGCATACGGGCGATACAGCAACTTGTTGCTGGTATAGCTCTGGTGGGTTGCCCAAGCCGCCCATAGGCCCGCCCCGGCCGAAGCGACCGACACTGCGGCCGCAAACCCCGCCGTAAGCAGGCGGTAGAAAATTCTTGTACGCACTGGTTTCCCCCGTGGCACTGCCCCGATGCAACGCAAACGGTTCGCCGGCATTCGCCCCGCCCACCGTCGCCCACGTCGGGAGTAATGCCTGCCCCATTCGTGGGGCATCTATTCTTGAATCGTGAGTGAGTACGTTGACGCCCGCACCACCCTCCTCTTTCACCAATTATCGGTACGGTAAAGCCTCGTGTTGCAGTGGTTGCAGATGAAGATGCGACGCGGATCATCACTTCCCTTGAGGCCCCAGTTCCTGATGCTCATCGACCGGCAGACGGTGCATTGAATGCCGCGCGGTGTCCTGCACTTCGGGTACTTGTGCAGGTACTGCGCCAGCGTCAAGGTGCGTTCGGCGACCCGTCTGTCCTCAGTAAAGTGGTCGCGTATCCTTCCGTAGAGCCATCGAAGGAACAGAAAGGCCAACGCGACAAACACGAGATTGGCGACGAGTGATTTCAAAAACTCCATGGCGTTCTTCTGTCAGGTCTCCAAGAACGGGAGCAGGTTTGGCCCCGTTCTTGGTGATTCGGCCGTTGAGATCTGGTTGGGAAAACCTACCAGCGCCACGGCGATCGCTTCCTGCTCGTGCAGGTCGAACTGCGCGGCGGCGCGGGCCTGCTGCTGGGCTACGACCACCGCGTGGGCGAGCGCGTGGTGCTCTCCCATCTCGTCACCTACCAGGACGACCCGGGCCAGCCGCACACCCATCTGGGTACCCAGGTGGACGAGGCCGGCCGCATCACCGGCCTGTGGCTGCTGGGCGAGGATGCCCCCGAGCGCCGGCTGAGCCTGTACCGCTACGACGAGGCGGGCGACCTCACGCTGGCCCAGGACGAGAACGCCGCCGTCTGGACCTACGCCTACCAGCACCACCTGATCACCCGCTACACCGACCGCACCGGCCGCGGCATGAATCTCGAGTGGCAGGGCGAAGGCCCCGATGCGCGCGCCGTGCACGAGTGGGCCGACGACGGCAGCTTCGAGGTGCGCCTGGAGTGGGACGAGAACATCCGCCTCACTTACGTCACCGATGCGCATGGCCAGGAGACCTGGCACTACTACGACAGCCTCGGCTACACCTACCGCGTCATCCACCCCGACCAACGGCAGGAATGGCTGTTCCGCGACGCCGCCAAGAACGTGGTGCACCACATCCACACCGATGGCAGCGACGACCGCTACGCCTACGACGAGAACGGCAACCTGCTGGAGCACATCCGCGCCGATGGCACGGTGGTGCACTACGCGTGGGACACGAAAGACCAGCTCATCAAGATCAGCGACGCCGAGCGCGGTCTCTGGCTGCGCGACTACGACACGCGCGGCCGGCTGATTGAGGCCATCGACCCGCTGGGCAACAAGACCGAATACGCCTACAACCCGATGGGCTTGCCCATCGGCATCACCGATGCCAGCGGCAAGACCAAGCAGCTCGAGTACAACGCCAACGGCCAGCTCACGCGCTACGTGGATTGTTCCGCCAAGGCCAGTGCCTGGGCCTACGACGAGCGCGGCCAGCTCGTGCAGTTCACCGACGCGGCGGGACAGGTCACGCGCTATCGTTACGAGGCCGGCCAGCTTGCCGCCATCCGCCACCCGGACAACAGCGAAGAGCACTTCGAGCGCGACGCCGAAGGGCGCCTGCTGGCCCACGTCGACGCGCTGGGCCGGCGCACCGAATGGGACTATACCGAGGCCGGGCTGCTCGCCAGCCGGGTGGACGCGGCCGGCCAGCGCCTGCGCTACCAGTGGGACAAGCTCGGCCAGCTCACCGCGCTGCGCAACGAGAACGGCCGCGACGCGGAGTTCCACTACGATCCGATGGGCCGCCTGCTAGCGGAAACTGGCTTTGACGGCGCGACTACCCGCTACGTGTACGAGGAAACCACCGGCAAGCTGGCGCGCGCCGTCGATGGCCAGCGCATCACGCACTACGAAGACGAGCGCCTGCAGGCCGACTACAGCTACGACGCCCTCGGCCGGCGCCTGACGAAACACAGCAAGGCCCACTACGAGGAGCGAAGGGAAGCCGGCCCGCACTGGAACCGCGCCGAGCGCGTCAAGCGCGTCAAGCGCAACCGCGAGCTGCAATGCGGCTTCACGCTGTACGGGTGGGACGGCGACACGCTGGCGTGGGAGAGCAATATCGCCGACGAGGATGGCTTCGGCGCGCGCACCACGCACTATGTGTACGAGCCGGGCAGTTTCGTGCCGGTGGCGCAGGCGGTGCGGCAGGATGCTATCGAACTGCTCGACCAGCCGGAGTACGGCGATTACTACCGGCAGGATGAAGACCCGCTGTGGCTACCGCCACCGCCAGCGCCGGCCATCGACAGCCTGGCCTGGTACCAGTGCGACCACCTGGGCACGCCGCAGGAGTTGACGGACGAGCACAGCGAGATTGCGTGGGCTGCCGAGTATCGTGCCTGGGGTGTCGCGCAGGAGGCGATCCGCAAGGCATCGGGCAAGGCATCCGTCGCCAACCCCATCCGCTTTCAGGGACAGTACCATGACCACGAAACCGGGCTGCACTACAACCGGTATCGGTACTACGATCCGGAGGTGGGGCGGTTTGTTGGCAGGGATCCGATTGGGTATGCGGGTGGGATTAACGTTTACGAGTTTGGTCCGAATCCGAATGAGTATCTAGACCCGTTGGGATTGACTGCTGCGAAGCTCAAGACGAATCTTGAGCGCGCTGGTCGACCTGTGCTCCCTGGCCAGACTCCGCACCACATTGTTCAGGAAAACTGTCGGAAAGGAATGCCCAACAGCCATGTTCAGAAATCTCGTGAGATTCTTGAACGCAGTGACATCGGTATTGACTCCGCTTCAAACGGGGCAGTTTTATGGGGGGCGAGTAACACTCAAGTGGCAGCACCAGGCCACCCCGGACGGGCAGGCGCTGCAAGCAATGGCAACTATCATGCTGGTCGACATGTTCACAGTGCACTTAACGATAAACTGATTTATCAAGTGCTTAAAGGCGTTGAAAAGCGTGGAGGAAACGTAGAGAACGCACTGAAGGATTTAGGTCGACGCCTAGAGTCAGGATCTTGGAAGGCGACGTTTGATTGCTGTTGTGATTAGGATAAAGAGATGCTTTTGCAAGAGTCATTAATTAAAAATCAGCTTGGAGCTCTTCATTGTGAATTTGAGGGGCAGCCAAAACTGGATTGGTATGACGAGTATTTGAGGGTGGCCTCCACCATTGATGAATGGAGATTTTCGACCGGTGACTATTTCTCGCCTGCCCCTTACGAAGCTGAGCGAGGAGGGTTTCCTTCTCCAAAGCTTGTTAAGAGGAAATACAAAGACGTCGATGAAGCTCGATGGCTAGGTAAATATTGCGCCGGCTTTCTGGGGGGGCAGCACTTGGTTACTGTAATGCCTGGTGAGCCAAGCATTCAAGCGCTCGACGCTGATTTCTTTAATATGACCGAGGAAGGGGGAGTCACCATTCTGAGCATTTCGTGCAAGAGCATGCACCGGCTGGAAAGGCGCAGTTCCAGAGTGATCGGTATGCGTCGATTTATCAATTTAGGAAAAGATTCTAAGCTGTACATGGGCGTTGGAGAGGGAGGCGCGTGCTTTGCGTTTCTCTACGAATATTTGTCTGATCGCCCAGTAGCTGCACGTGGGGCTTCGAATCGGACTGGTTCTGAAGCTCGTTGGGAGTTTCACTATGATGATGCTGGAGAATTAAATAAAATCACATCAGGCCCGAGCGTGATGTGGGAAAAGAACAGGTAGCGATGACGCGTTAGAGGGAGTTGGTTATGAAGGCATGGAATGGCGTCGAGAAAGATGCGAAGCCGATCCTTGATTATGTGAAGAGGCCAATTTTCTTTGATGGGCCATATAAAAAAGGTGTCGCTACTGGTAAAAAAGTTATTTTTGATGCTTTGCGGCGGTCGAGTACTCTACTGCTGATTCTGGAGATAAATTTCCGGATTGGCAGGCAATTTTAGAGTCTATTACTCCTGCTTGGCCAGATATGCCGCGCAGCATCGAAAATAAAATTATGGAGGTGCTCGATCAAAGGCATGGGAAAAATTACTCTGGAGTAAATGAATCTCCATTGATTAATAATATGGAGGGTGATGTTTCAAGATTACTTCACTGCTACGCCTACGGAGAGGTTCATCCGTTGTGGAGGCAGATTGAACGGATTTACCTTGATGGTGGTATTCCGTGTGGTTGGGAAGGAAGCTATCCCGATGGTGAAGTGGTAGTTTTCTCAAATCATCCCATTCCTTGACAAGAACGGAGTCGGGTTCACTTCCGCATGGAGAGCGGTAAGCCGATGCCGTGCTGATTGGCTCAGCACGGCCAAATCAAGTGGGAGTGGATATGCAAGACATCGTTCGCGAAGGCGACATGACCTATCACGGCGGCATGGTCATGCAGGGCTTTACCGACACCGACCTCAACGGCCGGAAGATCGCCGGCCTGGGGCCCTGGTGAGCTGCCCGAAGTGCAGGGGCGTTTTCCCCATCGCCGAGGGCAGCCCCAACTACGACATTGGCGGCGTGCCGGTGGCGCTGCACAACATGAAGACCGCCTGCGGCGCCAGCCTGATCGCCAGTGGCTCGCAGGGCAGTGTGGGTTGATTTTGTATTTCGTATTCCTGATCAAACTGGAGTTAAGTGTTGATGCGCTTAAAAAGGTAACCTCGGGGGCTGAGTCAGCTGTTTTCGGTCCGACCGGTGAATATAAGCCCGCATGCTCGTCATGCGCCCCTGTACTTGATACGTTAGGGATAAAGCACAAAAAATGAGAGAAGATGCGATTCAGTTGGACTTGCTTGAAGATCAGGTGGATCTAGATGATGTCTCGTTTGGAAAGTCTGTCGATTATTTTTCTAGGTTTCTCCAAAATGTTGCGAGTGAGCTCCATGAGAGAAAGGTATTTGATGGCGACTTCTTGAAATGGGCGAATGAGACGCTTGAGTTTCCTTTGCGTTTTCAAGCCAAGAAGTGTTCTAGTGCGGAGCTTCTTCGGAAGAGAGTTGAGACTTGGCAGTTGCACGACGCTGAGGTGGCGGGTCAGAAGAAGAGCTTTCTGCGGGCGGTTGTTTGCTGCCTGTATGAAGAAAAGCCTGAGGAGGGAGATGAGTATGAAGTGCCTGACATGCTGGAGTTGTTTTTCTCGGTGCTCTTAGACATTGAGCCAACACTTTGTCAGAGATTCAGAGTGTTTTTCGAAGCGGAACTACGGGAATGAATCGAACGAGAATGAGGTCGGATTGATGCCCGCAGGGAGAGCGGTGAGTCGGTGCTGTGTTGGCGAAGAGTGGCCAAATCACGTAGGAGTGGATATGCAAGACATCGTCTACGAAGGCGATATGACTGACCACAGCGGCGCGGTCATGCACGGCTTCCCGTCTTCGCACAGGCCGCGCATGCGCGCTTCGTATACGTCGCGCAGGAAGCGCCGTCACCGAAAGCGCAGGCCATCATCGTCAAGCGCGACAGCGCGCTGCGCACGCTCGCCGATCTCAAGGGCAAGCGCATCGCCGTCACGAAAGCAGCCGGCAGCCACTACCTGCTGCTTGCCGCACTCGCACGCGCAAAGCTCACCCCCGCCGACGCCGCAATCCACTACCTGACGCCGGCCGACGGCCGCGCGGCGTTCGAGCGCGGCAGCGTCGATGCATGGATCACGTGGGATCCGTATGTCGCATCGGTCGACGCGAGTCCCGACGTGCGGATTCTGGCCGACGGCGACGGGCTTGCGTCGTACCAACGCTATTACCTGGCGTCGAGCAGCTTTGCCGCCGCGCGCCCCGACGTCATCCAGATCGTGTTCGACCAGTTGTCGCAAGCCGGCACCTGGCTGCGCGAACATCAGCAGGAGGCCGCCAATACCCTCGCCCCGATCTGGGGACTCGACGCGAAGACGATCGAGCGCGCGAACGCACGACGCAGCTATCTCGTGCGCACCGTGGCCACGCAGAACTTCGGTGAGCAGCAGAAGATCGCCGATACGTTCCTCGCGGCCGGTTTGCTGCCCGCCCGCGTCGACACGGGTGAAGCGCTGCGCTGGAATTTCGCGGCAAAGCGTGCTGAGCCGATCGGCGCCTGATGCCCGGAACCTGCAACGCGCGATAATTTTGATCGCCATCGAAAAATTGTGTTGACAGATGCTCCAGACACGCTAGAATAGCGGTCTTCGCATCGCAGCAAGCGAAACGTGCCCAGGTGGCGGAATTGGTAGACGCACTAGGTTCAGGTCCTAGCGGTGGCAACATCGTGGAGGTTCGAGTCCTCTCCTGGGCACCACTTATTTAAAAAAGGTCGGCTTCTGCCGGCCTTTTTCTTTTTCAGGCCCAGGAAGCAAAGCGCCTGCGCGCTTTGCGCGAGGACTCGAAAGGCTGCGCTTGCAAGCGCAGCCGGGGTCGCGCTCGTGTGACCGAGTCCTCTCCTGGGCACCATCTGTTTTCTAAAAAGGTCGGCTTTCAGCCGGCCTTTTTTTATTTCCGGCGCCGAATCGATACGCTCGCCGTGGCACGATGGTCGCACCTGACCATCACGACGCATCGACGAACACTCCGATCGTTTCCGCGCACGCTCCCCTCTCGCATCGCAAGCAGGCCGGCAAATTATTTTCGTTCGTAACCTCAAATTCTGTTGACAGATCCTTCAGACGCGCTAGAATAGCGGTCTTCGCATCGCAGCAAGCGAAACGTGCCCAGGTGGCGGAATTGGTAGACGCACTAGGTTCAGGTCCTAGCGGTGGCAACATCGTGGAGGTTCGAGTCCTCTCCTGGGCACCACTTATTTAAAAAAGGTCGGCTTCTGCCGGCCTTTTTCTTTTTCAGGCCCAGGAAGCAAAGCGCCTGCGCGCTTTGCGCGAGGACTCGAAAGGCTGCGCTTGCAAGCGCAGCCGGGGTCGCGCTCGTGTGACGGAGTCCTCTCCTGGGCACCATCTGTTTTCTAAAAAGGTCGGCTTTCAGCCGGCCTTTTTTTATTTCCGGCGCCGAATCGATACCAGGTTCACGCCGCGCCCCATACCGTCCCGGTGACGCGCATGACGCGCCATCTTTCCTTCGCCACCTGCGCATCAGGACAAATCGCCCCGGCCTGCGCGGCGAGTCAGTCCGGCCGGCGGTCCGTCGAGCGTGCGCGCCGGCCGCGATCCATCGCGCGAATTCGACATCGCCGGCCCCGCTGCACGACGCGGCGGCCGCCCGCCCCGGCAACCCGGGCCCCGCCTTCATCCCGGAACAAAACCGGGATTTCCCTAGGCTGACATGCTACCGCTCACGCGGTTAAATAAATCAACATGATTTATTTAATGCGTCGACGTTCGACGCAACATGGAAGGAGACGCCATGCGAAGCCCGCACTTCGGCCAGGGCAGCAATTCGGCCAACGTGCGCCGTTACAACGAGCGCCTGCTGCTGAAGACGCTGCGCCGCGTGGGCAGCGCGTCGAAGGCCGACCTCGCGCGTCTCGCGAACATGACGAGCGCGGCTGTCGGCGGCATCATCGCGTCGCTCGCCGACGCGAAGCTGATCGAATCCGCCGGCCGCACCGAGGGCCAGCGCGGCCAGCCGGCGTCGCTGATCCGCCTCGATCCGCGCGGCGCGTTCGGCATCGGCGTCCACCTCGACCGGATGCGCATCGAGACGGCGCTCGTCAATTTCGCGGGCGACGTGCTCGGCCGCCGCTCCCACGACTGCCTGCTCCCCCCGCCCGCCGACGTGCTCGACATCGTGCGGCGCGACATCGATGCGATGCAGGACCTGCTCCCCACGCATGAGCGCGCGCGCCTGACGGGCGTCGGCGTCGCCCAGCCGTACAACCTCGGCGCGTGGATGCGCGAACTCGGCCTCGCACCCGACACGTTCCGCGCGTGGGAAGACGTCGACTTCGCGAGCGACCTCGGGCGCACGCTGTCGCTGCCCGTGTTCGGCGAAAACGACGGCAACGCGGCCGCGATCGCCGAACTGTTCTACGGGTACGGCCGGCAGTGCGACGATTTCGTGTACCTGTTCATCGGTCCCGCGATCGGCGGCGGCATCGCGATCGACGGCGACTGCCTGCGCGGCGTGACCGGCAATGCCGGCGACATCGCCGTGATTCCGGTTCCGCCGAGCCGGCTGGCGTCCGCGCCGCCGCCCCGCGGCCCGTGGGACATCCTGCTCGCCCGCGCATCGCTGCACGCGCTCGTGCGTCATCTGCGCCATTGCGGCGAGACGGTCGAGAACCGCGCCGATCTCGAGGCCTGCATCGCGCGTGGCCTGCCGGCGGTCGACGAATGGATCGACGACTGTGTCGACGCGCTCGCGCCGGCATTGCGTGCGGTGCTGTGCGTCGTCGATGCGCCGGTGGTCGTACTCGACGCCGATACCGACGCCGGCCTGCTCGATGCGGTGACGACCCGCCTGCGCGCGGCGCTCGTCGCCACCGCGCCGGAAGCGCGCGGCACGCCGACGCTCGTGCGCGGCTCGTTCGGCGCCGACGCCGGTGCGATCGGTGCCGCGACGCTGCCGATGTTCTTCAACTTCTCTCCACGGGCCGGCATCCTCAAGGGCGCCCGCACCGAATCGCAGGAGGTCAACCATGTCGCGTTCTGAGTCCCCCCGGCCGCTGCTCGAGATGCGCGGCATCAGCAAGACCTTCCCGGCCGTGCGCGCGCTCGACAACGTCAGCCTGACCGTCTATCCGGGCGAGATCCATTCGCTGATGGGCGAGAACGGCGCGGGCAAGTCGACGCTGATGAAGATCCTGTCGGGTGCGTACCGCGCCGACGCCGGCGGCGAGATCCTGATCGACGGCGCGCGCATCGACGTCGACGGCCCGCTCGCCGCGCGCGATGCCGGCGTCGCCGTGATCTACCAGGAGCTGTGCCTCGCGCCCAACCTCACCGTCGCGGAAAACATCTACGTCGGCCGCGAACTGCGCCGCGGCAACCGCCGCTGGGGCACCATCGACCGCGCGGCGATGGCGCGCGGCTGCCAGGACGTGCTCGCGCGCCTCGGTGCGCCGTTCGGCCCCGACACGCTGGTCGGCACGCTGTCGATCGCCGAGCAGCAGCTCGTCGAGATCGCGCGCGCCGTGCATACCCGCGCACGCATCCTCGTGATGGACGAACCGACGACGCCGCTGTCGTCGCGCGAGACCGAGCACCTGTTCGGCCTGATCCGCCAGCTGCGCGAGGAAGGTCTCGCGATCATCTACATCAGCCACCGGATGGCCGAAATCTACGAGCTGTCCGACCGCGTGTCGGTGCTGCGCGACGGCTCGTACGTCGGCACGCTCGAGCGCGCGTCGCTGTCGGCCGAGCGGCTCGTCGCGATGATGGTCGGCCGCGACATCTCCGGCTTCTACAAGAAGGAACACGCGCCGTACGATCCCGGCCACCTGCTGCTGTCGGTGCGCGACATCGCCGACGGCGAGCGCGTGCGCGGCTGCAGCCTCGACCTGCATGCGGGCGAGGTGCTCGGCATCGCCGGGCTCGTCGGCGCGGGCCGCACCGAGCTCGCGCGGCTGATCTTCGGCGCGGAGCCGCGCACGCGCGGCGACGTGAAGCTGGGCGAGCGCACGTTCGGCGCGCATTCGCCGCGCGACGCGATCGACGCGGGCCTCGTCTACCTGACGGAAGACCGCAAGCGCCAGGGCCTGTTCCTCGACATGAGCGTGCGCGACAACATCAACATCTCCGTGTGCAACCGCGATGCGCGGCTCGGTGCGCTCGATCTCGCGCGCGGCGCCACGCGCGCGCGCGACGCGATCGCCTCGCTGTCGATCCGCGTGCCGAACGCGAACGTCAACGTCGGCGCGCTGTCGGGCGGCAACCAGCAGAAAGTGCTGCTGTCGCGCCTGCTCGAGACGAAGCCGCGCGTGCTGATCCTCGACGAGCCGACGCGCGGCGTCGACATCGGCGCGAAATCCGAGATCTACCGGATCATCAACGAACTGGCCCGCGCCGGCGTCGGCGTGATCGTGATCTCGAGCGAGCTGCCGGAGATCATCGGCGTCGCCGACCGCGTGCTCGTGATGCGCGAAGGCGAGATCGCCGGCGAACTCGGCGGCCACACGCACACGCCCATCACGCAGGAAGCGATCATCGCGCTCGCCACCGGCTCGCAGGCCGAGCTCGCCGACGCGCACTGACCACGGCCCCTTCATCTCCTTCTTCCTTCAAGGTACCGACATGATCAACCCGACCAAGCAGCGGAACCTCGCGTCCGCGACGGCCCATCCGGTCGCCAACCGTACGCCGCTGATGCGCGGCGCCGATCATCGCGCGCGCATGCAGTCGCTGATGCGCACCGCCGGCATGCTGCCGGTGCTGCTGGTCCTCTGCATCGGCTTCGGCTTCATGACCGACGGCTTCTTCACGCTGCAGAACCTGTCGATCGTCACGCAGCAGGCGTCGATCAACATCGTGCTCGCCGCCGGCATGACCTTCGTGATCCTGACGGGCGGCATCGACCTGTCGGTCGGCTCGGTGCTCGCCGCGTCGGCCGTCGCCGCGCTCATCGCGTCGACCATCCCCGGCTGGGGCTGGCTCGGCGTGCCGATCGCGCTCGCGGTCGGCCTCGTGTTCGGCGCGATCAACGGCGGCCTGATCTCGTTCCTGCGCCTGCCGCCGTTCATCGTCACGCTCGGCGCGATGACGGCCGTGCGCGGCATCGCCCGCCTGATCGGCAACGACACGACCGTCTTCAACCCGCAACTGCCGTTCGCGTTCATCGGCAACGGCACGATCCTCGGCGTGCCGTGGCTCGTCGTGATCGCCTGCGCGGTGATCGCGCTGTCGTGGTTCATCCTGCGCCGCACGGTGCTCGGCATGCGGATCTATTCGGTGGGCGGCAACCCGGAAGCCGCGCGGCTGTCGGGCATCAACGTGCGCGCGATCCAGCTGTTCGTGTATGCGGCGTCGGGCCTGCTCGCCGGCCTCGGCGCGGTGATGTCGGCCGCGCGGCTCTATGCGGCCAATGGCCTGCAGCTCGGCCAGTCGTACGAGCTCGATGCGATCGCCGCGGTGATCCTCGGCGGCACGAGCTTCGTCGGCGGCGTCGGCTCGATCGTCGGCACGCTGATCGGCGCGCTGATCATCGCGGTGCTGACCAACGGCCTCGTGCTGCTCGGCGTGTCCGACATCTGGCAATACATCATCAAGGGGCTCGTGATCATCGGCGCGGTCGCGCTCGACCGCTATCGCCAGCGCGACTCGGCCCGCACCTGATTCGTATTCCTCACCACTCGACCATCGGGGCGCAGGCAGGTCCTCCTGCACCCATCCGCCAACGGACCTTCCGGAGACACAACGACATGTTCAAGCAAAAAGCCGCCCTGACCGCCGTCGCCTGCGCGCTCGCCTTCGGCGCCGCCGCCGCCCATGCAGCCGACAAGCCGCTGAAATCGATCGGCGTCACGGTCGGCTCGCTCGGCAACCCGTACTTCGTCACGATCGTGAAAGGCGCCGAGGCGCGCGCCAGGCAGCTCAACCCGAACGCGAAGGTCACCGCGGTCTCGGCCGACTACGACCTGAATAAGCAGTTCACGCAGATCGACAACTTCATCTCCGCGCACGTCGACATGATCCTGCTGAACGCGACCGATCCGAAGGCGATCGAGCCGGCGGTGAAGAAGGCGCAGGCGGCGGGCATCACGGTCGTCGCGGTGGACGTCGCGGCCGCCGGCGCGAACGCGACCGTGCAGACCAACAACGTGAAGGCCGGCGAGCTCGCGTGCGACTACCTCGCGAAGAAACTCAACGGCAAGGGCAACGTGATCATCGAGAACGGCCCGCAGGTGTCGGCCGTGATCGATCGCGTGAACGGCTGCAAGACCGTGCTCGCGAAGAACCCGGGCATCAAGCTGCTGTCGAGCGACCAGGACGGCAAAGGCTCGCGCGAAGGCGGGATGAACACGATGCAGGGCTACCTGACGCGCTTTCCGAAGCTCGACGGCGTGTTCACGATCAACGACCCGCAGGCGATCGGCAGCGATCTCGCGGCGAAGCAGCTGAACCGCCCGAACATCGTGATCACGTCGGTCGACGGCGCGCCCGACATCGAAGTCGCGCTGAAGTCGAACACGCTCGTGCAGGCATCGTCGAGCCAGGACCCGTGGGCGATGGCGCAGCAGGCCGTAAACGTCGGCTACGGGATCATGAACGGCCAGAAGCCGGCCAACCCGATGATCCTGATCGAGCCGACGCTCGTCACGCGTGACAACGTGAAGGCTTACAAAGGCTGGAGCAGCCCGCGCTGATCGCGCGACGCGACCCGCGATTCCTGGCGGTGCCGGTCGGTGTCGGGCGCGGACACCGGCCCTGCCCGTCCGTTTACCAACCGCCGTACCGCCGCGCGACACGCCGCGGCACATCGTCTCGACACAACGACGACATTCCCCCGCCGGGCCGTATTCGGCGAAGCACTGACCGACTTCATCCGCGATGACGCGCGGCATTGGCGCAGCGTCGCCGGCGGTTCATGCTGGAACGTGGCGCGCGGCTCGGCGTGCCGATCGCCCTCGCCGGCACGGTCAGCCGCGCTAACTTGGCGGCACGTGAAAACGCCAGACGGAGCATGCGCGCCGCCCGGTCACGCACCACGCTTCGCGCCGTTACCGCGTGCCTGCAGCAGTTGCAGGCTCTCGTCGACACTCAGTTCGGACATCGCATCGTCGCGCAGCGTATCGTCGGTCGCACGGCGCAGCGCATGCAACGCGTGCTCCTTGAGCCGCACGATCGCGAACTGTAGCCCGCGTGCCGCGCATTCGGCGGCGAACGTGCGCAACGACTCGATCGTCGTGCCGTCGACGTCCGGCGTTTCCTCGAGACTCAGCATCACGGTATGCGTGTCGGGCGCGGCCTTCATCAGCGCGCGCACGCGATTGAGCATCCGGTCGGCGTTCGCGAAGAACAGCTGCGCCTCGGGCCGCACGATCAGCACACCGGGGACCGGCTTCGCATCAGCGTGATTCGCGACGTCGACGAAGTCGTGCCCGTCGCGCAGCCGGCCGAGTACGCTCACGTTCGGCTCCGACAACTTGCGCAGCGTCAGCAGCAGGTTCACGCCGATGGCCGCGAGCAGCCCGTGCAGCACGCCGAGCACGAGCACCGCGAGCAGCGCGGCGATCACGACGAGCCGGTCGCGATGCCAGACCCAATACGGCCGGAACACCGACGGATGCAGCGAATGGCTGACCGCGAAGATCACGATCGCAGCGAGCACGGGCTCCGGCGTGCGCGCGAGTTGCGGCAGCAGCAGCCACACGATCAGCGCGACCACGCCGGCCGCCCACAAGCCCGCGAAACGCGACTGCGCGCCTGCCGCCTCGTTCGCGGACGTCGCCGAATAGCCCGCGCCGACCGGCATTCCGTGCAGCAGCCCCGACACGAGGTTCGCGCAGCCGATCGCGACCAGGTCGCGGTTCGCCGACACGCTGTCGCCGTGCTTCAGCGCGAAGTTGCGAATCGAACCGTACGACTCCGCATACAGGATCAGCATCAGCGCGAACGCGAGCTCGACCGTCTGCATCCATGCGTTCCGGTCGAGATGCGGCAGCCCGAATTCGAGATGCCGGAAATCGATGTGTCCGACGATCGCGATCCCGTAGTGCTGCCAGTCGAACACATAGCCGGCCGCGATCGACAGCACGATCACGACGAGCGTCGCGGGCACGCGCGAGCGCCGCCCGAGCACGAACAGCAGTGCGAGCGCGGTCGCGCCGAGCGCGACGCTCGCGAGGTTTGCATGCGGTGCGCCGGTGAGGAGGTCGAGTGCGACGCGCGGCGCATCGCTGTGCTGCACGGAGATCGCGAGAATCTTCGGCAGCTGCTTGATGACGATCGTCAGCGCCAGGCCGAACGTGAAACCGCGCAGGACCGGTCGCGCGACGAAATCCGACATGCCCCCGAGCCGCGCGACGCCCGCCAGGATGAACAGCACGCCGGTCATCGCGACGAGCGCGGCCGCGAGCGCGAGCTGCGCGGCAAGCGCCATCCCCGACTCGGCCAGCACGGTCGCGGCGAGCACGGCCGCCGACGACGACGTCGACGACACGATCGCAAAGCGACTGCTGCCGGTCAGCGCATAGACGACGAGCCCCGACAGCAGCGCGATCAGACCGGCCTGCGGCGGCAGGTTGGCGAGACCCGCGTATGCGACCGCCTCGGGAATCAGCAACCCGGCGATCGACAGGCCAGCCAGCGCATCGAGGCCGATGCGCTGCGTGGGTGGCGGCGGCGCCGCATCGAGTGCAGCAAAATGCTCGGGATGCTGCAAGCCGGCATCCGGACGGGTCGGGGCAGTCGTCATGAGGCGGTAGGCGCCGGGGTGCGGGTCAGGGTTTGACGGCGATGACACCCGACCAGCCGGGCAGATAGCGCGCGTCCTGCTCGTGTGCGCGGCGCAGCGAGATGTCGAGCGCCTTCGCGAAGTTCTTGCGGATCTGATCGAGCGTCACGTGCTGGCGCAGGTAGTCGGCCCACAGGAATTCGCTGAACGGCGTCGCATCCTTCGCGTAGCCGCCGGCCGTGCGCAGCTCGCCCGCGAGGCTTCGATACGGATCGTCCTCGAGCCCCGTCAGCGCCTTCGGCAGTTGTGCGTAGTCGCGACGCGAGCCGTCCACGCCGAACGGATGCACCCACTGGTTGTGTTCCATCATCCGCCAGAAGATCGTGTCGTCGAGCCAGGACAGATCCTTCAGCAGCATCGCATTCACGCGCGCCTCCCCTTCCTCGATCAGCGCCAGGCCGAGATGGTGATGGTCGGTGATGTAGTGCACCCCGCCGGGGCCGAGGACGGCCGGAAACCAGTGCGACTCGATCGCCGCCTTGCGGGCACGCTTGTCGAGCGTCTTCCAGTGCTTGCGCTTCGCTTTCACTTCGCGATAGCCGACCGTCATTTGCGTCGGACGCAGCGCGTCAAGGCGGACGGGAATGAGATGAACGTCGTTGCCGAGTGCCATGGTCGTACCCCATGTTGCGAATTTCCGGCAACGATACTCCTGATCGTGCGAGCCGTTAATACGTCGCGACCTCGATACGCGTGCGCTTGACCATCTCTGACAACCGGTCGCGCCCGCACGCGACGCTATGCACGCAGGTCGTCGCGCTCGAGACGATGGCGAACGTAAGGAATGCCGTCGTGAACGACGCTCACGCGCCGCATCCCGAGCTTGCGCGCGACGTTCAGCGAACCCGAGTTCGCCTCCGCGATATCGGCGATCACGCGCGGCAGCCGCACGGTGTCGAACGCGTGTCGCACGACGGCCGCGGCGGCCTCGCACGCGATGCCGCGCCCCCACGCCACGCGCACGAGCCGCCAGCCGATCTCGACGTCGCGCGCGCCGCCCGCATAGTCGGGAATCAGCAGGATCCAGCCGATGAACGCGTCGGGCGCGGCCTTCTCGAAGATCGACCAGTAACCGAGGCCCGGCGGATAGGCGCGTGTGATCCGGTGCGTGACGAAGCGGCGATGTTCGTCGGGGTCGTGCCACGGCCCCGCGATGTAGCGCGTGACCTCCGGATCGCGATCCATCGCGATGCTCGCGTCGAGGTCGGCCAGCACGCGCGGGCGCAGCCACAGTCGCGCGGTCTCCAGGGCGGGCAGCGCGGCAACGGACGGTTCGGTCATCGGGGCTCCTGATTCGGTGGCGATGCGCATCGCGTGCATTACGTATCTGATACAAAAAACCTTCCGGAATGATACAGACGACTGTCGCTCGTCACGCACACGCTCATTTCCGTTTTCTCAACAGTTCATTTCGTAGGGATTATTCCCGATGCGCGGTTATCGCGCCCCGCATCGCACGGCGCCGCGGCCTACACTCGATCCATGCCCCCGCGCCGCGCGCCGGCCGGGCCGGCATCCGCCGGCAGAGTGTGCGCACAAGCCAACGAGGAGACCTCGGACATGAGCTGGACCCGCGAACAACGCAACGTCACGATCGCCGCCTACCTGGGCTGGACACTCGACGCGTTCGATTTTTTCCTGATGGTCTTCGTGCTGAAGGACATCGCCGCCGAATTCGCGTCGACGATCCCCGCCGTCGCGTTTGCGCTTACGCTCACGCTCGCGATGCGCCCGATCGGCGCGCTGATCTTCGGGCGGCTCGCCGATCGTTTCGGCCGCCGCCCGACGCTGATGGTCAACATCGCATGCTATTCGCTGCTCGAGCTCGCGTCGGGCTTCGCGCCGAGCCTCACCGCGCTGCTCGTGCTGCGCGCGCTGTTCGGCATCGCGATGGGCGGCGAATGGGGCGTCGGCTCCGCGCTGACGATGGAAACCGTGCCGACCCATGCGCGCGGCTTCGTGTCGGGCCTGCTGCAGGCCGGCTATCCGAGCGGCTACCTGCTCGCGTCCGTCGTGTTCGGCCTGCTCTACCAGACCATCGGTTGGCGCGGGATGTTCATGGTCGGCGTGCTGCCTGCGCTGCTCGTGCTGTACGTGCGCACGCACGTGCCCGAATCGCCGGCCTGGAAGCAGATGGAAAAGCGCCCGCGCCCGAGCCTCGGCGCCACGCTGCAGCAGAACTGGAAGCTCACGATCTACGCGATCGTGCTGATGACCGCGTTCAACTTCTTCTCGCACGGCACGCAGGATCTCTACCCGACCTTCCTGCGCGAACAGCATCACTTCGATCCGCACACCGTGTCGTGGATCACGATCGTGCTGAACATCGGTGCGATCGTCGGCGGCCTGTCGTTCGGCGCGATCTCGGAGCGGATCGGCCGCCGCCGCGCGATCTTCATCGCCGCGCTGATCGCGCTGCCGGTGCTGCCGCTGTGGGCGTTCTCGAGCGGCCAGCTCGCGCTCGCCGCCGGCGCGTTCCTGATGCAGATCTCGGTACAGGGTGCGTGGGGCGTGATCCCCGTCCACCTGAACGAGATCTCGCCCGACGAGATCCGCGCGACCTTCCCCGGCGTCGTCTACCAGCTCGGCAACCTGCTCGCGTCGGGCAACGCGACGATGCAGGCATCGCTCGCGGTCTCCCAGGGCAACAACTACAGTTTCGCGCTGGCGCTCGTGGCCGGTATCGTCGCCGTCGTGATCGCCGTGCTGATCCTGTTCAGCCGCGAACGGCGCGGCGTCGACATGACGCAATCGGTCAATACGCGTACCACCGCCGGCTGAAGCCGCGCATTGCCGCGACGCACCATCGCGCGTGCCCCGTCCCGCCGGGGCCGCGCGACAGACTTTCCGCATCCGCACATCGAACTAGAGGAATTTGTCCAGATTCCGCGCTTGCCCGCGCCGTACGCGTTTTTTTATCTTAATAAAAACGGCTGTTTGAATCAGATAATCAAATCACCTGTTCGCGGCCGGGCAACCGGCATTGGGAGGCGGGACATGGCAGTCAGTCAGGAGGGGCGAGCGTCCGCGGGACGACCGTCCGGGACGCGGTCATCCGGCAATCGGCAGACCGGCGGGACGAAGGCGCGCATTCTCGATGCGGCCGAGGACCTGTTCATCGAACATGGCTTCGAAGCGATGTCGATGCGGCAGATCACGTCGCGTGCGACGGTGAACCTCGCCGCGGTCAACTACCACTTCGGCAGCAAGGAAGCGCTGATCCACGCGATGCTGTCGCGCCGGCTCGACCAGCTCAACCTGGAACGCCTCGGCATCCTCGACCGCTTCGATGCGCAGCTCGGTGCGCACATCACCTGCGAACACGTACTCGGCGCGATGTTCATTCCCGCGCTGAAGGCGTCGCGCGACCCCGAGCGCGGCGGCCCCGCGTTCCTGCGGCTGATCGGCCGCGCGTACACCGATCCGTCGCCGTTCGTGCGCAACTTCCTGACCGCGCACTACGCGAGCGTCGCCGGCCGCTTCTTCGATGCGTTCCAGCGCGCGCTGCCGCATCTGCCGCGCACCGAGCTCGGCTGGCGGCTGCACTTCGCGATCGGCGCGCTGTCCGGCGCGCTGGCCGGTGCCGAAACCGAAAGCCTGATCGACGAATTCTCGCAAGGCCGCACGATGAACGACGTGCAGATGATCGCGCGGCTGTCCTCGCTGATCGTCGCCGCGCTGAAGGCACCGATGCCCGACAGCGCGCAGTTGTCGATCTTCGCGGCCGTGCTCGACGATGCGGGCGCGAGCGAAGCGTTCGGGCTGTCGTCGAGCACGGCTGCTGCCGATACGGCGACGGCGCCTTCGGCGAGCTGATCGCACCAGGCCGCGCAGGCGGCGTTTCACGATTTGGGCGGCCCGGGCCGGCGTTGATGCGCCGGCCCGGGCCGAACGAATGTCATGCGGCGGGAGAGCCAAGGCAGGCTTGCTTTCGTCGCCGAAAAGCATGGGGTACGAGTAAGCGCTGGAGTGCTGACTCTCACTGACTGCGAAGCATGGGCCGGGAGTAAGCGCTGAAGTGCCAACTCTCACCGACCGCAAAGCACGGGTGAGCGTAAGCGCTGAAGCGCCAACTCTCACCGACCGCAAAGCATGGGGCGAGAGTAAGCGCTGAAGCGCCAACTCTCACCGACCGCGAAGCATGGGGTACGAGTAAGCGCTAAAGCGCTAACTCGTACCGACACCGGAGACACATCATGGCCTCATCCCCAGCAACCGCAGCGGCCCAGCTCCCGCCGAACAGCGACGGCATCTGGTACGCGTCGTATCCGCCCGGCGTGCCGCACGAGATCGACGTCACGCAATACGCATCGCTCGTGCAGTTCTTCGACGAATGCACGACGCGCTTCGCCGAGCGGGTCGCCTACGTGAGCGCCGGCGCATCGATGACCTACCGCACGCTCGCGCAGAAAGTCGACGCGTTCGCGTCGTATCTGCAAAGCACCGGCGTAAAACCGGGCGACCGCGTCGCGATCATGCTGCCGAACACGTTCCAGTACCCGGTCGCACTGTTCGGCACGCTGAAGGCCGGCGCGATCGTCGTCAACGTCAATCCGCTCTACACCGCGCGCGAACTCGCGCACCAGTTGAAGGACAGCGGCGCGCAGACGATCGTCGCGTTCGAGAACTTCGCGCGCACGCTGCAGGACGCGCTGCCGGAAACGCAGGTGAAGAACATCATCGTCACCGCGCTCGGCGACCTGCTCGCCGACGGTTTCAATGCGAAGGGACGCCTGATCAATTTCGTGCTGAAGCACGTGAAGAAGCTCGTGCCGGCCTACAACCTCCCGCAGGCGATCCGGCTGCGCTCCGCCCTCGCACTCGGCGCACGCGGCAAACCGCAGCCGGTGCAGACGACCCGCGACGATCTCGCGTTCCTGCAGTACACCGGCGGCACGACCGGCGTCGCGAAAGGCGCGATGCTCACGCACGGCAACCTGATCGCGAACCTGCTGCAAGCGAAGGCGTGGATCGCCGACCAGGTGTCGGGCGACGTCGAGACCGTGCTCACGCCACTGCCGCTCTATCACATCTATTCGCTGACGGTGAACGCGTTCATCTTCATGGGGCTCGGCGGGCGCAACATCCTGATCGCGAACCCGCGCGACATGAACATGGTGATGAAGATCATCCGCAACGAAACGTTTACCGGGATCACCGGGATCAACACGCTGTACAACGCGTTCCTCGACAACGACGAATTCCGCAAGCGCGACTTCTCGAAGCTCAAGCTCGCGATGGCGGGCGGCATGGCGATGCAGCGCGCGGTCGCGGAACGCTTTCAGCAAGTCACGGGCCGGCCGATCGTCGAGGGCTACGGGCTCACCGAATGCTCGCCGATCGTCACGATGAATCCGGTGAACCTGAGCGACATGGCCGGGTTCAGCGGCTCGATCGGCCTGCCCGCCCCGTCGACACTCGTGCGCTTTCGCCGCGAAGACGGCACCTGGGCCGCCGTCGGCGAGCCGGGCGAGCTGTGCGTGCACGGCCCGCAGGTGATGCGCGGCTACTGGCAGCGGCCCGACGAGACCGCGAAGGTGATCGACGCCGACGGCTGGCTCGGCACCGGCGACATCGGCGTGATGGACGAGCGCGGCTTCATCCGCCTCATCGACCGCAAGAAGGACATGATCCTCGTGTCGGGTTTCAACGTGTATCCGAACGAGATCGAGGAAGTGCTGGTCATGCATCCGGGCATCAGCGAAGCCGCTGCGATCGGCATCCCGGACGAAGTACAGGGCGAACGGATCAAGGTCTTCGTCGTGCGCCGCGACCCGACGCTGACGGTCGACGACGTGCTCGCGCACTGCCGCAAGAACCTGACCGGCTACAAGATGCCGAAATTCGTCGAGTTCCGCGATGCGCTGCCGCAGACCAACGTCGGCAAGATCCTGCGCCGCGCGCTGCGCGACGAGGAACTCGCCAGGATCAAGGCCGCGAAGCAAGGCTGAACGATCCAACGCGCCCGGAGACGCTGTCGATGAACGAAGGAACGAAGCGCCGCGCGCGGTACGCCGCCGCGGCACTCGCGTGCGTGCTGTCGCTCGCGCAAGCCGGCCTGCACGCCGAGGAAACCGCCGATGCCGCGAGCGCGGTACAGGAGGCCGCACTGCCGGCGGAGCTGGCGAAGGTCACGCGCGAGCCGGTCGCGCAGCAGGCGCGCTGGCTGCGCACGGCCGCCCAGCGCGGCGTGCTCGCGCAACTCGACGACGCGACGCTCACGGCGCTGTTCAAGGCCCTCGATCCGCTCGCCGTGCCGCTCTATATCCGCAATGGTCCCAACGGCTATCCGTCGTACCAGTTCACGATGGTGCGCCAGGAACGCATCAGCGGGAAATGGTCCGACACGCCCGACCGCATGCTCGTGAAGACGACCCGCGAACCGTTGCGCGTTTATGCGAAATGGCTGCCGGGCGGCGCGCATGCGGGACAGGAGACGATCTACGACACGACGCGGCGCAAGGACGAGATGTACGGCCATCTCGGCGGCCTGCTCGGCAAGATTCCGTTGTGGACGGCGCTCGACGGCGCACTCGCGCGTGCGCAGTCGAATCACCAGGTGAAGGATCTCGGCACCGAGTTCATCACGAACCTGTACCTGACCGAAGGAAGGAAATACCAGGAAGCCGGCGTGCAGCGGCCGACCCAGGTGGAGGCGAAGACGATCGGCGGTGTGCGCGTCGTCGCGCTCACCTACGAGACGCCGACCGGCCGGCCGCAGTTCTACGCGAAAAAGGAAATCCTCGGGCTCGACCTGCACGCGCCCTACTTCAGGACCATCGAATCCTATGACAACGACGGCAGGATCTTCGAACGGATCGTCATCGAGAAAATCGCGCCGGCGACGCTCGACGAATCCGCGTTCGACCCGAAGAACCCGGACTATGCGTTCTGATCGTCACCGGCGCCGGCGCCACGCAGGTCGCGCTCAATCATCATCGTCGTCGTGGTGATGCTTGTGCCAATGCTTGTAATAGTGCTTGCGCCATTTCCGGTAGCCGTCGTCGTCCTCGTCGCCGTAGTAGCCGTATCCGTAACCCGGATAAGCGACTACCGCAGGCTGGGGCGCCACATAGACCGGTGCCGGCTCGACATAGACCGGTGCGACCGGCACGCCGATGCCCACCGACAGGTCGACGCGCCCCGCCATTGCACTGCCGGAAGCGAGCAACGCCACACTCCCGATCCACACCGCCAATCCCCTCTTGTTCATGTTCCCCTTCCCGGATCCGCCGGCCTGCCCGGCATGCGCGTGGAATGTAATCCCGCCGCGCGCCGCCAGGTGCTACGCCATTGCGAGATTCGTAACGCGACGTAACGAAACGGCACTAGCCATTCGACCGAATCGCGAAAATGCACGGGAACGTCTATAGTGGGTTACGGTTCGACACAATCACGACTGCGCGCTGGTGGAACGAACAGGGTAAAATCCCGCCAAACACTTGGTGGGCAACCACGCCACACACACGCACAACATATTCTCTGACGCAGGCTCCTGCCGCACCTCAATGGCCAATCCCGCAGAATCCCATCCGCAAAACGACTTCATCAATTCGGCGCGCAAGGAACGTAAGCGCGTTGAAATCTATCTCGTCAACGGCATTCGTCTGACGGGATGTATCGAGTCGTTCGACCAGTATCTGGTGATGCTGCGCACCCCCGTGGGTCTGCAAGGCATCTACAAGCGTGCGATTTCCACGATCCAGCTCGACACGGGCGGCTCGCGCCCGGGCGGCGGCGGTCCCCGCGGCCCGCGGCCCGGCGGTCGGCCGGGCGGCCGCGAAGGCGGCGGCCACAGCCCGTACGGCTCGCACGGCGGCTCCCGCGAATCGCGTGGCGACGGCGGCGGCTACGGCTCGCGCGAGCCGCGTGAAGGTTACGGTTCCCGTGAACCGCGCGAGGGTTATGGCGCGCCGCGCGAGCCCCGCGAAGGCTATGGCGCCCCGCGCGAAAGCTACGGCGCACCGCGCGATGCCGGCGACGCATCGGGCAACACGTCGCCGTCCGACGCACGCGGCGGCAACGGGCCGGTGATCGTCACGCGCCGCCGGCGAATCGTGCCGGACGGCCAGTAAAACAAAAGGGCAAGCCAGGCGGCTTGCCCTTTTTTCTGGCGGATCGGCGCGGCATGTCGCCGCACCGGCCGTGCCGTGATCGCTCAGTGTGCCGTCGTCGGCAAACCTGCGTCGGCCTCCCGCTGCAGCGAACGCACCTGCTGCTGCAACGCGCGCAGTTGCGACTGAAGCGCCGCCTGTTGCGCCTGCAGCGCCGCCGTTTCGTTGCGGACGCTCTTCTGGCGATCCGCGACCGCCGCCTGCTGCTCGCGGGCGATCGAGATATCGGCCTGCAGACGCCGCGCCCGCTCCTGCGCGACTTCGATCTGCCGGTCCGTCTGCACCTTCTGCGACTCCAGCTTCGCCGCACGCAGCTCGTTGACGGACAGCCGTTCCGCCTGACGCGAGAAATCGCGATAGATCGCTTCCGCGCGCGCTTCGTCGTAAGTCTTGATCACGCGCCAGAACGCCTTCTGCTGGAACAGCGCGACGAAATAGGAACCGTCCTTCACGCTGAACAACTGGCTCGCGCCGTAGCTGCCGTTATAGCTGGTGCGCATTTCCGTCAGCGAATGCGCCTGGATCTGGCGCTGCAGTTCGTCAACCGTGCTCTGCCCCGTCGTCTCGCCTGCCTGCGGCTGTATCGAGGTTTGAACCTGTTGATCGATCACCGGAATCGCCGCCACCGGTGCCGACGCCTGCTGTACCGCCGGCGATGCATTGCCCGCCAATCCCTGCGCGAACGCGCCCTGCATGCCTCCCATCATCGCGAGCAACACCCACGCCCGCCCCAACCCCGTCATATGGCTCATGAATTTTGATTCCTGCCCGTGTCGTTGTAATTCAGCGCGATTTTATCGCATTAATTATTCGCTTTCGCGGGTCTCGGGCTCTTCGTCGAAGATCTGATATTTGCGCATCTTTTCCCACAGCACCTTCCGGCTGATGCCGAGCTGCTGCGCCGTATCCTGGCGTCGCCAGCCGTTTGCGTCGAGGGCCGCGATCACGCGGCTGCGCTCGTTCATGTCCCACTTGCTGCGGTCGACGAAGACCTCCGCCACGCTCTCCGCCGGCACCGGCTGCGCCGCATTGCGCGCATGCGCGACCAGCCGCTGGAGTCGCGCGGCGTCCCAGCCGCCCGTTTGCCGCACCGTCACGCCGACGCGCTCCGCAAGGTTGCGCAGCTCGCGCACATTGCCGGGGAAATAGCTGTCCGCCACCGCATCCGCGAGCCAGTAAGGCAGGTCGGACAGTTGCGCGAGCCGTTCGTCGCCCACCACCTCCGCGACGAACGACTTGAACAGCGCAATCTTGTCGACCGCGCCCCGCTCTTCCAGCGACGGAATGCTCAGTTCGATCACCGCGAGCCGGTAATAAAGATCCGCGCGGAACAGGCCTTCCTTCACGAGCTGCGGCAGCTTCTTGTTGCTGGCCGCGACGAGACGGAAATCGACCTTGATCGGCGTCGTCGCGCCGACCCGCAGCACGGCGCCGTCCTCGAGCACGCGCAACAGCTTGACCTGCTGATACAACGGCAGATCGCCGACTTCGTCGAGGAACAGCGTGCCGCCCGCCGCCTGCTCGAAATAGCCTTTATGCGCAACAACCGCGCCGGTAAACGAGCCTTTTGCGTGCCCGAAGAACAGCGATTCGAACAGGCCGTCCGGAATCGCACCGCAGTTGACCGGCACGAATTCGCCGTCGCGGTAGCGCGAATGCTTTTCGTGGAGTAATTGCGCGATGCGTTCCTTGCCGACGCCGGTTTCGCCGTGCAACAGCACGTTGGTGTCGCAGTCGGCGAACATATCGACCTCGTGCAGCAGCGCCTGCATCGACTCCGAGTGCGCGACGAGTTCGGACGGCCGCAGCGTATCGGCCGCATGCGCGCGCAGCTGCGTGACGAGCTTGCCGATCATCCCGCGCAGCTCGGCGCACGTGAAGTCGAGCGGCAGGATGTGCGAATAGTCGGGCGGATACTGCGACGCGTCGTGGTCGCGCGCCGCGCCGACCCAGACGACCGGCATGCCGATGTTGGCCTGCCAGTCGCGCAGGAACGCCGCACCGGTCTCGATCATCGTCACGCTGATGATCGCGAGCGATGGCCGCAAGGCGGCGCGCTCCGGCGAGATTTCCGCATTGTCGGCGCGGATCACCTCGACGTCGAAGCTCGCCATGCAGCGGGCAACGCGGTCGACAATGTCCGCCTTGCCTTCCCAGACGTACAGGTCGAGTTCTGCGATTGCGGAGGGGGTTCTCATAATAAAAGCCTGTTACTGACCGACAAGTTGTGCGGCATTGCATGTCAGCGAAATCTGATGAACGTTCGCTTGGCCAACCTGAACGCCCAGCAGATTTAGCAACGGTACGATCAAGGTATCAAGCGATGTCAATATCGGGCCGAGGAGTGTGCCGAGCAGCGACGATAGTGTGCTAACTGGTACCGGGACATTGATCGTTCCAATGAGGGGAAGCGTCAAGGCAATGTCCAGCGATTGGAGGTTCAGGTTCGCAAGGGCTGTCGCCAGTTGCGAACCGAGCTGATTCGAATAAGTGGTCCAGTTCGGATTCCTCGACCAGCCGTTCGAACATGTCGGCGACGATGCCGAATAGTTGGCCGTGTCGGCACAGAACTGCGGCGGCGTGTTGCCACTGTTGCTGCCATACGGCGCACTATATGATTCATCTCCCGCGACCTGAAGCACCGGATTGCCGACATTCGCCGTGACCGGCAGTGACAGCACCGTCACGCCCGCAAGGATGACGTTCAGGTTCACGATTTGCAGTGTCCCGGTCGCGGCGGGGCAGCTACCCGAATTATTCAGATTAAGCATGCCGCCCGGGGGCGTACTCACGCACAGACGAGCGATACCGGGCTTCGCACCGATCGTGACCGTCGACGTGTCGATAGTCGGCCCGCATTTGGTGGCCGCCAGCCATGCCGTGGCCGGCCCACCCACGACCAGATAGAGTGGCAACTTGAGACCGCTCAGCTGTGCACTAAGAAGCGATGGAAGACCAGGAATCGAAACACTGAGTGGCGGGGTCTGCACATCCAGGAACAACCCGATCTGAGCAGACGATGCCTGTGTCCGCCAAACCCCGTTCAATTGACCGGCCTCGCCGACGGCCAGCGACGGCGGGCTCAGAATCTGCAGTTGCACATTCGTAGCGGTATTCGCGCCAAGCGGCAACGTAGCATTCAACGAAACCGCCTTCCCGGCATTCGCGACTTGTGCCGTCGTTGTCAATAAATCCAGCAGGTTGACCGTGGCGTCAGCGGCGGAATCGGGATTGCCGAGGCCCAACTGCAGGAGCGCATTTGCCTGATTCGCCAGCTTAATCGTCGTGTTCGGGATGTAAACGATCGGTATCCGACCCAGGGCGGCGAGCCCTGCCTGCAACTGCGCGACATATCCAGGATTGTTGTTCTGACCAGTCTGTAAAGTATTAAGGTCAAGGTTGGCCAGTTTACCCAGCATCGTTGACATGCCGATCGACGTCGTGGTGAGTCCACTTACCGTACCGACGCCAACAGCTGTCGCGATATCGACAAGCCGGATGTTGGCATTAGCAATCGCTTGATAGTCGCCAACCTGCAGGTTGATGCTCGTCCCCAGCAACGAAGTCAGAATGGCATTTAGCCATACTGGATTTACGCTCGCGATCGTCGCACTGACGGAGAACGAATCGATTGCGGTTGCCCTCGCGGTAGAACTGGCGGTTACCGTCGGCGATCCACGGCCGGCCGCGGACAACAATCCGAGAAACGAGTAATTCACACGGCGATTTAACGTGACCCGTGCGGCATTGAACTGCGTAAGACTCGCAGCCGCCTCTTGGTAAGACGCATTGCTTCCCGCTGGCGGATCCCAGCGTCCGCAACTCGTTACGATCTGATCTGTCCCGGCAACCGGGGATTTTGTGCCAACCGGATACGCGTCATTCTGGCCAGCATTATTCTGTGCTGCCTGAATAGCACTCGCGCATTTGACATCAATAGGATCGACCGACTGGGCCGCCGCCAACGCAGCCAGATCCGCGATCCGCTGCAAATCCCGCTTCTGGAAATACAGATTCCCGATGTCAACGGCACCCAACACGACCATCGCGACCATTACCCAAACCGCAGCCATGACCGCAATGGAGCCGTGCTGACGTCGCGCCGCCGGCCAACCAGCGCCGCGCCACCGAGTTCCATGTGATTGATCTGCACGCATCGTCATCTGGCCTACTGCGCCCCCTGCCCGCCGCCCTGCATGCCGCCGGACGCCCCGAGTTGCGTGCTCATCGACTCCGGAATCTTGTTCTTGAACGAATCGAGATAGCGCTGGTAGACGAGTGATGCAACATCCCCGAGCAACGGTTGCGTCGATGCTGCCGCGCGGTTCTCGCCCTGCATCACCAGCCAGTCGCGGGTCGAGCGGCCCACGTCCGACGCGGCCGGCATCGTACCCTGCTGCGCATAGGCGGCGACGCTGCCGAATGCCATGCTCGCGATCATGCCCAGCACCATGATTCGACCCACACGCATGTTTCGATAATGTTTATTGTTCATGTCGTTCCCCGCACGTCCGTTCATTGTGCAAACCGTTGCAGCAGCGGCACGGTCTGGTCATAGCCGAAATTGTTTGCCATCGGCGTGACCGGCGCAGCTGCGGCCTGCCGAGACACCACCGACGGCGTCGCTACCGCGCGTTGCTGAGCACGCGCCGCTGCCGCAATTCTTGCGGCATCGCTGCTGATTTCCTTACGGATATCTGCCTGCAAATGCTGCTGGTTCATCAACCGCTGCGCATCCTGCGCGCGCCCTGTCGCGAGCAGATACAAAGTGAGATTGCTGACGATCTTCGGGTTGCGTTGATCCAGCTCGGCCGCCTTCATCAAGGGTACTCGCGCACCAACGATATCGCCGTTGCGCAATTTCGCATAGGCCAGATCGGACAGCAGCAACGCATCGGTCGGTGCCAGTTCGGATGCCTGCGTCAACGCTTGCACCGACCGGCCAAAATCGCCGGCGGCACCGGCGATCAACCCGAGCCCCCGGTAACCGCGCGCTGCGAGTGGCGTCTTCAGCAACTGCATATACGCGGCTGCGCTAGCGGCTGGCTGGTCGGTCATCCGCAGCGCGTCCGCGCGCAGCAGAATCGTGTCTGGCGATACTCCGTACGCCTTGTCGTACGCATCGATGTGTGCAAGTGACGCGTAATAGAGGCCCTGGGCCTGCATCCGCTGGATCAGTCCGAGATACATCCCGGGTGTATCGGGCACCGCATGTTTCTGGTCAGCCGCCTGAATCAGCGCTGCCCGCTCGGTCTGTCCGCCGACGCCATACCCGCTTTCCTTGGCCGCGCATGCACCAAGCAGCAAAACTGCCGCCGCCATACTCGTGTGCATCGCCATCCTGATGATCCGCTTCATGGTCTTTCCTTCCACCATCAATGATGCGCTGACAGCGCATGCATCACCGCCAGAAACCCGGGGCCGGCCGTCACGATCAGAAGCGCGGGCAACAGCGTCAGGACCATCACGCCCGTCATCTTCACAGTCAATCGACCGATCCGCTCGCGAAGCATTGCGCGGCGCGTCTCGCGCAGCCTGTCACCGAACTGCCTGAGCGGCTCCTGAACCGCGCCGCCGTGCTTGTCGACCTGCACCATCAGCCGTGCAATCGCGCGCAAGTCCTCGTTATCGAACCCGCTCGACAACCGCTGCATCGACTGCTCACGCGTGCGGCCCGTTGCGAATTGACGCTGCGCGATCCCGACTTCCGACGACAGAACCGGCATCATCCCCCTGAAATCGTTCGTCACGACCTGCAGGCTTTGATCCAGCGACAATCCCACGCCCTGCAACAGGCGCAGCATGTCGACGAGTAAAGGCAGTTCATCGACGACGCTCTGGCGCCGTGCCGCTGCACGACGGCGCACATAGAGTTTCGGCAGCATGAAGCCAAACCCGAATGCGGCGAACATGCCTATCGTCCAGTGTCCGCCTTTCATTCGCCCACTCGCGACTACCGCGAAAAGCACCGGCACCGCGATCCCACAAGCGATCCGTGCGATCAGAAACAGCCCGCGTGTACGCGCGTCGACGTAACCGCATTGCTCGAGTAGACGACGATCCTCATCCGCTACGATGTGCTTGCCGAACCCGGTTTCAAGCAAGCGCATCCCTGTCGCCGAAAGCCGTGCAAGCAAACGCTCGACGCACTGCCGACCGTGCGTGTCGGATTTCGGAGCGACATCCGCATCGGCTACGCCCCCTAGCTTGGCCGCTTCGTGTGCAGCCATACGCTGATCGAGCGCATCGGCCAGCGCGCGTTCGACACGCGACGCGGCGCTCGCTCGCAGCAATGCGATCATTCCGAGCAGCAGCACGCCGAGCGCGCCGAGCGCGAGAGCGATTGATCCAATCTGAGTTGCCGTCATCGCATCACCTGAGTCGAGCCATTCGGTACAACCACACGCTACCCGCCATCTGCATCAGAAATGCGAGTATGAGGAGCACTCGTCCGCCCGGATCAATCCACATGCCTTCCAGATACTTCGGATTGGTCATCACGACAAAACTGCCGATCGCGATCGGCAGCATCATGAGCACGAACGCCGACAACCGTGTCTCCGCCGACATCGCCGCCAGTTCGCGCTCCGCCTGCTCGAGGTCGCGCATGAACACGGCCATGCGCTCGAGCATCACGTCCGCACGGCCGCCATATTTGACCGACAATCGCAGCACGGATCCGAGAAGTTCGAATTCCTTCGTCCGGTAGATCTTCGCGATATGAAGCATCGCGCGATCGATCTCGACACCTGTGCGCAACATCCGGGACACGTGGTCGAGACACCCCCGCAGCGGCTCCTCCGTCGTCAGCAGCGCTGCCTGGAATGCGGCCGGCACGCTGTTGCCGAGCGTCACCAGTCGCACGATCCCGTCGAGAAACGATGGAATCTGCCGGACGATCTTCAGTCGACGCCGCTGGATGCGCGATGTGAGCCAGATGCCGAAAATCGCGCTCCCGCAGACAAGCGCAGCGAAACACGCGAGCACGCCGCCGCGGCTGCCCGCGATTGCCGCAACCGTCACGAGAGCCGCCAGCGCGACGATCGCCTTGCCGCGTGCCCCTTCGATCCCGGCACGGTTCACGAGGTCGGTCAGATACTCCGTCGCCATCGCAAGCCAGTGCACCCAGAAAGCACCGGATGCCGCATTGCGCGCGCCACTGGATGACGACACGGCACGCGGCGCCGCGGATGCTGCCGGTCTTGCAGCCGGTGCCGCCGCGCGTGCGCCGGGCTCCAGCCGACTGTCGATGAAGCGCTTCGCATCGGTGCGCACGCGCCGGGTTTCCGCATGTCGCCACAGCATCAGTGCCGATGCCACGCACAGCATCGCGACCGCGAGCATCCAGATCGTTGCGCTATACATTGAAGCCCCCGCCGCGACCGAAACCGCCGCCGCCAAAGCCGCCGCCGAAACTGCCCAGGCCGCTGTTCGTCAGCGTCTGGCGGAAACGCGCGAGCTTCGGCGAATGCGGATGAATGCCCAGCGACTCCCAGTGATCGACTTCCTCGCCCTCCGGCGTGACGCGCGCTTCGTAGCGATACAGTTCCTGCGTCGCGATGATGTTGTCGGACAGCCCAGTCACTTCGGTGATCGACAGAATCCGGCGGCGCCCATTCGACAGGCGTCCGATCTGCACGATGAAGTCGATCGCGTTCGCGATCTGGCGACGCAGGCTCGATTCGGTCCCCTGGAAGCCCGCGAAGCCGGCGAGCATCTCGAGACGGTACAGGCACTCGCGCGGCGAACTCGCGTGCACGGTGCCCATCGAGCCGTCGTGGCCCGTGTTCATGGCCTGAAGCATTTCGAGCACTTCACCGCCGCGCACTTCGCCGACGATGATCCGGTCCGGACGCATCCGCAGCGTATTGCGCAACAGATCGCGAATCGTCACGACGCCACTACCGTCGAACCCGCCCGGCCGGCTTTCGAGGCGCACGACGTGCGGGTGGTTCAGCGACAGTTCCGCCGTATCCTCGATCGTCACGACACGCTCGGCCTCCGGAATGTGGAACGCGAGCGCATTGAGCAGCGACGTCTTGCCCGAGCTCGTGCCGCCCGACACGAGCACGTTGCAGCGGGCCTCGACCGCCGCCTCGAGCAATGCACCGATCTCTTCGTTGTACGTGCCGTTGCCGAGCAGGTCCGAGGGCTTGAGCGGGTCCTTGCGGAATTTCCGGATCGACACGATCGGGCCGTCGATCGACAGCGGCTCGATCACGACGTTCACGCGGCCGCCGTCGGGCAGTCGCGCGTCGACCATCGGGTTCGATTCATCGAGACGGCGCCCGATCGGCGCGAGGATCCGGCGCACGATTCGCAACAAATGCGCGTTGTCGGTGAAGCGCACCGGCAGCTTCGCTAGTATCCCGTGACGCGACACGTACACGTCGTTGTAGCCGTTGATCAGGATGTCCTCGACCGCCGGATCCGCGAGCAGATCCTCGATCGGCCCGAAGCCCGCGAGTTCCTTCGTCAGCGCTTCCGCAATCGCACGCACCTCGTTCTCGTTGAGCGGAATGCGGCGCAGGCGCACGAAGCTGTCGATCTCGAGATCGACGAACTGATTGATCGCCTGGCGCGACCATCGGCCGAACTCGGCGCCCAGCTCCTCGATACGCGTCAGCAGGTGCTCGTGCGCGGCATTCTTGATGTCGTGGAATTGCTGCGTCTGGGAGAACGGCGCTGCGCCGTCGGCGAATTGAATGTCGTGTGCCATCGGTTACGACCGCTTGGACGAAGGTTGAATGAAACGTTTGAGCGCGGACAGGCCGGGCGCCGCGCGCGACGCGCCCGCCATGCCCGATACGCCGGGCAACCGCGCGGCGAGGGATTCGAGTGCGCGCACGTAAGGATCACGCTCTGCCGCATCGACGATGAGCCGCCCCTGGTTCGCCGCATGGCCGATCGCGACGCGGCGCGCGGGCAAGCTGCCGACCAGCGACAACCCGAGACGCTCGGCGATCTGTCCGGGCATCAGGCCCAGCGCGGGATCGTACTGGTTGACCACGAGCTTGACGCGATCCGTATCGACGCCCCCATCGCGCAACCCGGTGATCAGGTCGACGGCCGAAACGATCGATGCGACGCCTTGATCGCAGACCAGCCACGCCTCGTCGGCCGACGCGGCGATCTGCGTGACGAACTCGCGATTCGAGAACCCGCCGAGATCGACGACCTGCTGGTCGAAGAACGCGCGAAGGCGGTTCAGCAAACCGATGCATGACGCATAGGACACATCGCGCAACGCGCCGAGGTCCGGCGGCAGCGTCGTCAGCGCGACACCGCTCTGATGCCTCGTGAGTGCGGTGTTCACGAACGTGCGGTCGATGCGGCGCAGGTTCTGCACCGCATCGATGAAATGAAATTCGCAACGCGTGTTCAGAAACAGCGCGCCGTCGCCGGCCGGCAACCCCAGGTCGATCAGCGCGGTCTGGCGGCCGGCCGGCGCACCGCCGTCCGTGCCCGCCGCACCCGGCCCGAGTGCCCGCTTCTGAAGCCAGACCGCGAGATTCGCTGCGAGCGTGCTGACCCCCATGCCCGCGCGCGCGCCGAGCAACGTGACGACCTTGCCGTGACGGCTCGTCGGCTCGCCGACGTGGGATAGCAATCCACGCGTCGTCCGCAGTGCGTCCTCGGCCGATGCCGACACGTCGATGAAATCGCGCACGCCCGCGCGCAGTGCGGCAAGCGTGCTCTCCGGCTGGGTGAGCGAGCCAAGTGCGACGATCGGCAACCCCGGATGTGCCGCGCGTACCGTGGCCGCAGCGACGCTCGCCGCTTCGCTGCGTTCGGAGAAATCGATGAACACGAGCGCCGGATTGAGCCCCGTGATGCGCTGCGCAAGCACGCCCGGCTCCAGCGACGCGGCCTCGACCGCACCGGCCGACACCAGCGTATCGGCCAGCCAGCGCACATGCGCTTCCTTTGTCGATGCGCAAACGAAGTAGTCGGTCACGGCGGGTTCACACAACGATTGGGTTCGTGCATTCATGTCGAACACCCCCGATTACGCAAGGCGTAGCAATGTGCCACGACGCGCAATGCCTCAGATTCATTTCGAAAACCCCGGTGCCGCATCCGGCGATGCCGCACCGCCCAGGTAGGATCGCCATACCGGCCCGTCGCGCTGCTCGGACAATTCGCCGGGCGTCGCAGGCAGCACCGCCCCCTTCGCAATCGGTGCGACGAGATGCGGTGTCACGATGATCAGCAATTCCTTGTCGTTCTGCTGGTAGTTCAGGTTCTTGAAGAACGTGCCGATGATCGGCAGGTCGCCGAGCAGCGGCACCTTGCTCACGTTCGACATCGTCTGGCGATCGATCAGGCCGCCGATCACGAAACTCTCGCCATCGCCGAGTTCGACCGTCGTGTCGGCGCGACGCGTCGTGATGCCCGGCACGGCGACACCGCTGATCGTCACGCTGTTCACGAAATCGAGCTGGCTCGATTCCGGCGCGACCTTCAGCGCGATCCGGCTTGGGCTCAGCACCGTCGGAGTCAGCGACAGTCCCACACCGTATTGTTTCCACTGGATCGCGGTCGAGCCAAGCCCCTGCGGCGACGGAACCGGGATCTCGCCGCCGGCGAGGAAGCTGGCGCTCTGGCCGGACAGCGCGACGAGCGTCGGCTCGGCGAGCACGCGCGCCAGATTGTTCGCTTCGAGCAGCGACAGGTCGGCGAAGATGCCGTGCCCGGCTGCGTTCGCGACCAGGTTGAACGCGGATGCGACGGGGGCGCCGAGCGTCGGAAGATATCCGGCCGACCCGGGCCCGGAGCCGCCGCTATACGATTGCACGCCGCCCGGTGAAAACGAGCCAAACGAGAATCCGTTGCTCTGCTTGAAGAAGTTGAACCCCACTTGCTTGAGCACGGTGCGGCTGAACTCGACCACGCGTACGTCGACCTGCACGACATTCTTGCCAGCCAGTGTCGAGCGATCGATCAGCGTGCCCTTCGTGTTCATGTTTTTGGCGACTGCCGCTGCTCGTTCGTGAGCATCGAGCGAAGCGGACGTTCCCCGCAACACCGACGTCCCACCGTACGCTTTCACCTGCGGCATCGAACCGTCGAGCACCGCGTGCGCAGACGCGTCGACGACTTCCACATTCCAGGCCGTCGGCTCGTCGTGACCGCGTTCCCACAACATCACGTTCGTTGCGCCCGGCGCTTTCGCGGTCAGCAGCACGGACCCGGAACCACTGCCCTTCATGATCAACACGTCGGCGATCGCAGGATCGCCGACTGCGACACGCTGCAGCGCACGACCTGCAGAAATCTGTCGCTGCGCGCCGACCGCGAGTTCAATCGTGCCGCTCGCGCTTGCAGTGGATGCGAACGTCAAGGTCCAGAGAGCAATCGCGAATGCAGTCAGTATATTTTTCATTGTTTGTTGGGCCGTCGCACGGCCTTTACTTGTCGTCGCAGATATCGATGGCCACCGATGTTGTTCAATATGCAACCGTTTCCGACCGGCCGCCGCGGATCAGCTCGATGCTGCCGCCACCTCCGCCGCCGCCCGGTCGCGTCACCGGCGGCAAGCGCGACGGCAATGGCGGCACGTTCACGTTGGCCACCGCGGTCCTCGACGTACCGGACAACTGTTGCAGCGATACGCCGGCCGCGGCAAGCGCCGACGGCGACAACTTGTTGTCCGTACGCACCGCCACCGTCTGCATCGCAAGCTCGTCGTCGCGCGGATTGCGCAGTGCGAGCGTCAGCCGGCCGCTCGCCTCTCCGAGCGTCAGCGCATCGACCTGTGCGGTCGGTATCGCGAGTATCGCGATACGCGTGTTGCTCGGCTGACCGTTATTGCCGTTCGTGCTGCTGCCGCTGTCGCGCTCCGACGTCGCGTCGCCAAACGACAGCACCCGCACCTTCGACATCAGGAGCCGCGCTTGCGTCTGCGAGACTTCGCTATCGAACATCGTGCCGCTACCTTCGCGCTTCAGGTTCAGGAACACGTCGACGAAGTTGCCCGGCCGCAACCGGTTGCCGACCGCATTGGTCTCGTCGACGCGAACCGCGATCGCCCGCTCGCCCGGCTGGACGTCCTCGGCAAGCCCCGACACCAATGCGTCCGATACGACCGGGGCCGACGCCGGGATGTCCCTCACAGGAACGCGACCAACCACGCTTGCCGGATCGGCAATCGCACCTGTCGGCGCGGAAACAGTCGGTTGAACCTTCAACGCATCGGCGACAATCGGCTGACCTACCGGCAAAGTCCGTGTTGCGACCACGACCGGTACCGGATTCCCGGCAACGACCTGCGGTGCCGGAGCGGAGCCTGGCGTACTGCGTCCGAGCATCCATGCATAGATTCCGAGCAGTACGGCGATCGCGATCAGCAGCCCGGCGATGATCTTCGTCAAATTGTTGGTCATGTTGAAAGAAGTGTGAATGCCGGAATGAAGGCCCGAAAGTTCTTATGTCGCGCGACTCGCGATGCGTATGTCACAGCATGGACTGCGGGATTTGCACTACTGCCGAGCTCGTAAGCGGCCCGCTCAGCACTTGCCCCAAAAACGGCATCGTCGTCAGCCACTGCAGAGGCGAATAGCTCACGGTGACCGTAAGACAGTTCGTCAAACTCGACGAGCCGGCGCTGCACGTATTCGTCTTTACCGTTACCGACACCGGTTGCGGATTGCCGTTCAACCAACCCAGCGCACCCAAGGCGGTATTGCACGCGTTCTGCGTACGCGTGAGGGAATTAGGCAGGGACGTACAGTGATTCTGGTCGGAGCCGAGGCTCGGCGCATAATTCAACCCGGCACGCGCCCCTTCACTGACCGCGAATGTCAAGCTCTGCTGAATGACAAAAACCATTCCGAAGCTGACGATCGCATAGAAGATCATGAAGAACAGCGGAAACACGATCGCGAATTCGACGGCCGTCGCGCCTCGCTGATGATGCCGCCATCGGCATGCCCTGCTTCGTCGTTTCATCGTCCCCCCCCTGTCGCGACGAGGTAGACAAGCCATCCGGCCGCTGGCACCACGAGACACGCCGCATAGGGCGTCGCCCGATATCCGTCCAGCATTAGCATGGGCTCGCGATGCGGCCACAATGCCCGGATTGGCGTCCGCGATAACAGCATCAACGCAAGTACGTGAACACCGGCCGCAAGACTGGCTGCAATCCAGAACCCGAGCAGCGTGCCCGCACCACACCAAGCCCCGAGGACGGTGAAAATTTTCACGTCCGCCGCGCCCATGACACGCAGCAAGAAAAGAGGAAAAAGAACGATCAGCCCGGCGAGCATGCCAACCATCGCCTGAACTGGAAGGATTCCAAATGGATTCGCATTTAGAAACGCGCCCAAGAGTCCGGCCGCCAGTCCAATCAGGACCAGCGAGTTTGAAATACGCCGGAAACGGATATCACTCGCCGCGACAAACAACGTCCAGACCAGGAATACCCCGATAAAAATAAAATGTGCCATCGCATCACGATCGGACGAACATGCCGCAACAGACGAATTGCCCCCGAGCGATTCGTCTGTCACGACACTACGACACTCTTATAGCAGTGATGAGATCGACTTATTTCCAGGGGGACGTGCAGGCAGCGTTGGCTGTAGTGGTGCCGCCGCTGGTTGTCGTAGGATTGGTGATGCAGGTCCCGAGATTGGAGAACATGGTACCAAGACTGCCCCCGATCGACGAAACTCCTGCAACGATGGCAACAGCAATCAGACCCGCAATCAGCCCATACTCGATCGCGGTAACCCCGTCTTCTTCCTTGAGGAAGCGCTTGATGAGTGCTTTCATTTTTTAATTCCTCGTGCCTGTATGTACGTTTTTTGGCCTTTTATACGTTGTACATCCTCGCATATCGGGCCCTTGCCCCGCGTCGTTCGCTACAACTAAGTAACGACAACCGGATGCGCTTTCTTTATATGTCACCCCGAGGGGTATGTATCACAATTTGATGCAAGTTAACATTCGCGATAGTGACCCTCCTCGAACGTCGTGTACCGAGCTGTACATTTCCTTACACCTGCTCCGGATTCTATATCCGATCGCATTTAACTTCCAACCTCTTTTAAGACCGGATCGAAAAAACTTTCCGGGAGCACAGCCGTATTTGTACGGCGTTTCGGTACGCCTTACACATAGGACTTACGATAGGTTAGATGTGCACACCTAATCCACCAGTAAAACAGCCGGAGCGCCCGCCAGGCCTGCACGCCCGCCCACGTTACGCCGCACGCGTAACGCCAATGTTGTGACGTTACGTTACGAAACGGCCGAAACCGTTCTCATTCGACCGTTCTTAAACAGATTCAACAATCTTTCAGTTTGCCTAAATCCCTTTTCCGACAAGGAATTGCCCCGTTTAAAACCAATCGTCGAACCGTCGGCCATCGAAATGGCACGACAGTTGCAGAGTAATCCCCGCATCACTCAACACAACATCAGCTTCAATGCGAGGACGAAATGGACATTAAGGTTATCCCTCATGGCACGCTCCGGACGACTATGATCGCGGCCACCGTGGCAGCCATGCTTTCCCTCTCCGCGTGCGGCGGCTCCGGTTCCATCAGCAAGGGGCTCAGCGGCGGCTCCAGCTCGGGCGGTGGCGACTCCGTCTCGACGTCGGGCGGCGGCACCTCGGGCGGCACGTCCGGTTCGACGAGCGGCAGCACGTCGGGCGGCACCAGTGGCTCGACCAGTGGCAGCACGAGCGGCTCGACGAGCGGCAGCACCAGCGGCACGACGAGCGGCACGACGAGCGGAACGTCCAGCGGAACGAGCGGCACCTCCGGTGTGTCGTCGAACGCAGTGGGTCAGGTCCTCGCAAGCGGCAGCAATCTCGTCACCAATCTCGGTGGCACCGTGTCAAACCTCGGCGGCGTCGTCGCCGGCCAGTCGTTGCCCGGCGTCAACCCGGCCACGACGCAAGCGGCGGGCGGCATCATCCAGAACGTCGGCGGCGCGGTCACTGCACTCGGTAATGGCCTCGGCAACGGCCTCGGCCAGCTCGGCGCAACGAAAGACCCGGTCGGCGTCACGGTCGCCAGCACCGGCGGCGTGGTGAACCAGCTCGGCGGCGCAGTCACGCAGACCGGCAACCTGGTCACGAGCCTCGGCAGTGGCCCGTTGTCGCCACTCGCTCCCGTCACCGGCGCCGTCGGCGGCCTCGTGACGCAGGTCGGCAACGCGGTTTCGAACGGTGGCACCACGCTGTCCAACGTGCTGTCGACCGGCCCGATCCAGCAGGTCACGCAGACGGTCAGCTCGGCGATCACGCCGATCACGACGATGGTCGGTCAGACGACGCAGACGATCGGGACGGCCACCGGCCTCGGCGCCCCGGTCAACACGCTGCTCGGCACGATCGGCAACGGCCTGAACCAGGCCGGCGCGGTGATTGCGTCGACGGGCGGCAATCCCGTCACGACCGGCCTCGGCAGCACTGTCTCGTCGACCGGCAATACCGTGAAGGCCGTCGGCGGCCTGCTCACGGGCGCCACCGGCGGCGCGACCAACCCGCTCGCGCCGCTCACGGGCCTGCTCACGACCGTCACCGGCACGCTCGGCGGCGCAACGGGCGGTACGAGCGGCGGCCCGCTCGCTCCGGTCACCGGCCTCGTCTCCACCGTCACCGGCGCACTCGGCGGCGCAACGGGTGGCACGAGCGGCGGTCCGCTCGCTCCGGTCACCGGCCTCGTCTCCACCGTCACCGGCGCACTCGGCGGCGCAACGGGTGGCACGAGCGGCGGTCCGCTCGCTCCGGTCACCGGCCTCGTCTCCACCGTCACCGGCGCGCTCGGCGGCGCAACGGGTGGCACGAGCGGCGGTCCGCTCGCTCCGGTCACCGGCCTCGTCTCCACGGTTACCGGCGCGCTCGGCGGCGCAACGGGCGGCGCGGGCGGCAGCAACCCGCTCGCTCCCGTGACGGGCGCCGTGTCCGCGGTCACCAGCACGGTCGGTGCCCCGGCACTGAGCGGCACCACGGGCGCCGTCACGAATTCGGGCTCGGGCTCGAACCCGCTCGCGCCTGTCACGTCGCTGCTCGGCGGCCTGCTCGGCGGCACGCACGGCAAGTAATCGAACATCCATTCATCGACAAGACAGCGAGGAGTCCATCATGTCCCAGCAACGTTCCATCACGACGGCCGCCCTGCGCCAATGGCGCGCGCCCCTCACCGCTTTCGCCGCAGCGTGCCTGCTGGCCGCCTGCGGCGGCAACAGCGTCAGCACGCCGCCGACGAGCAGCAATGCCGGCAGCAGCAGCGGCACCAGTGGTACGAGCGGCACCAGCGGCTCGTCCACCGGCACCAAGGGCGCTGTCAGCACGATAGGCCAGACGGCAACCGACCTCGGCAGCACGGTCGGCAACATCAGCGTGCCCGGCCTCGGCGACGGCGTGACGAAGGGTGTCGGCAGCACCGTCTCGAGCACCGGCACGATCATCAACGCGGCTGCCGATGCGTTGAGCAACGGGCTGGGACAGACCGGCTCGATCAAGGATCCCGTCGGCACGACGGTCGCCGGCCTCGGGAACGTCGTGGGCGCGACGAGCAACACCGTGTCCGGACTGAGTTCGACGGTCAAGGCGCTCGGCACGGGTCCGCTCGCGCCGCTCGCCCCTGTCACGACGCCGGTCGGAACCGTGCTCGACACGGTTGCCAACGGCCTGTCGGCAGCCGGCACGACGATCGGTTCGACGCTGTCGTCGGGTGCCGTGCAGCAGGTTACGCAACCGCTCAGCTCGGCGATCACGCCGCTGGTGATCACCGCAGGCCAGGTCACGCAACAGGTCGGCACGACCACCGGCCTCGGGCAGCCCGTGTCGGGCCTGCTCGGTCAGGTCGGCGGTGCAATCAGCTCGGCGGGCACGAAGGTCGCAAGCACGTCTAACCAGCCGCTCGTCGGCGACGTCGGCCAGCTCGTCACCGCGGTCGGCAACACCGTGACCAACGCGGGCGGCCTCGTGAACCCGAACGGTCCGAACGGCGCGGCACCGATCCCCGGCCTGCTCACCAGCCTCGTCGGCGGCTCGACGGCTACGGTCCAGAACGGCACGTCGTCGGGTTCCGGCTCGACGAACCCGCTCGGCGGCCTGCTGTCCGGCCTCGGCTCGACGCCGCTCGGTTCGCTCACGGGTGCGGTCGGCGGCGCAACGGGCAGCTCGGGCAGCAATCCGCTCGCGCCCGTCACGGGCCTCGTGTCGACGGTCACGGGCACGCTGGGCGGCGCAACGGGTGGTGCAGGCGGGGCAAACCCTCTCGCGCCAGTCACCGGTTTGCTGAATACTGTCACCGGAACAGTCGGCGGTGCAGCGGGAACCGGGGGTTCGTCGAGCCCGCTCGCACCAGTCACGTCGCTGGTCGGCAGCGTGACGGGTGCGGCATCGTCGGGCAGTTCGACGGGTCTGCTGGCACCGGTCACGGGGCTGCTGGGCACGCTGGGTAGCGTCGGCAAGTAAGGAGGACGATCGCGCCTTTGCAGCCGGAGCAGGAGGCGCGGCCGTACCAATACAACCGGCAATGCGGCACGCGGCGCGCGACACCCTGGTGTCGCGCGCCCGCATTAGAAAGAAGATGAAAAGCAAGGCCTACGAGGAAGAACAATGAAATCCAGACTCGACAGATGGATGATGCTGCTCGCTATCGCGGCAGCAGGCACGGCGCATGCACAAACGCGCGCGGCAGGTAACCCGCTCGATTCCCTCCCCCAGATCAACGCACCACAGAAAGGCCCGAGCGTCACCGTGCAGGTCGCGCCGCAGGCACCGCAACTGCAGGAACTGCTGTCGCGGCACCTGACGCCGACGACGTTCCAGGTCGAAGGCGTGAAGTCGGTACCGTTCGACGAGATCTCACGTCGCTTCACGCCCCTCGTCGGCAAGGACATCACGATCGGCGAGCTGATCGAAACCGCCAACGGCGTGACCAAGCTGTACCAGGATCGCGGCTATGCGCTGTCGTTCGCGTTCATTCCCGCGCAGACGTTCGAGAACGGCGTCGTGCGCGTCACGGTCGTCGAAGGCTATGTGTCGGACGTCAAGGTGACCGGCAAGCCCGGCGCGATGGAATCGAAGATCCGCGCGATCGCCGCGCACATCACGGCCGATCGCCCGCTGCGCCGCGCGACGTTCGAACGCTACGTGAACACGTTCGGTCTCCTGCCCGGCGTGTCGGTGAAGGCCAATGTGCCGCCGCCGCAGACGACCGACGGCGCAACGACGCTCGAACTGGCCGTCGACCGCAAGGCATTCAACATCAGCACCGGCATCGATTTCAATCACCCGGGCGTGCAGGGGCTCATCACCGCAACGGAGAACGGCCTCACGTCGTTCGGCGAGCAATTGAGCATTTCCGCGCTGGTGCCACCCGGACGCGACAAGCAGACCTACGTCGCATTCAGCGGTGCCGTGCCGGTCGGCAGCAGCGGCCTGGTCACGCGCCTCGACGCCAGCACGTATCGCGGCAAGCCGACCGACAACCCGGGCCTGCCGTCGACCGTCGAGCGCACCGTCAAGAACGAGAAGCTCGGTCTTTCGGCATCCTATCCGTTGCTGCTGAACAACCAGCGCAGCCTGCTCGGCACCGTGTCGGGCTATGCGTCGCACAACGAAGACCGCTACCAGAACAAGATCAGCGGCAACAGCATCGATACACGCTCGCAGGTCCGCGTGCTGCAGATGCAGCTCGACTATACGAGCGTATCGGCCAAGCAGGTACAGAAGCTGAGCGTGAACGTCGCGAAGGGCTTCAACATTCTCGGCGCGTCGAAATCGCAGGACATCACGATCGGCTCGAACACGACGTCGGTGGACAGCCCGATCTCGCTGACGTTCGTGCGCACCGGCGCGACCTTCACGCAGACCAACGAATGGCCGTTCAAGATCGGCACGTCGGTCTCGCTGACCGGCCAGTACAGCCCCGACTCGCTGCCGACGTCGGAGCAGATCTCGTTCGGTTCGACACGCTATGCCCTCGGCTACCAGCCCGGCGAAACGTCGGGCGATTCGGGCTGGGGAATGTCGCTGGAGGTCAACCGTGGGTTCACGCCGGGCTGGACGTACATGAAATCGATCACGCCGTACATCGCGTACGACATGGCGCGCGTGTATCTGCATACCGGCACGCCGTCGCCGAGCCGCCTGTCGTCGGTCGGTATCGGCGTGCGGTTTACCGACAGCCGCTACTACAGTCTCGACCTGAACATCGCGAAGCCGGTCGGCGATGCACCGGTTGAAAGCGCATCGCGCAGCCCGCGCGTGAATGCCGCGTTCTCGTATCAGCTCAACTGATCGGTCACCAAACAGCCTGCGTCTCGCGGGCCGTTTGGATTAGAACCCCCTCTATCAAACGCGGCGTGCGGTTTCACGTATTCTGGCAAAGCTCGCAACATGCCACCGCCCCATGCAGACGGTCGTGCGGGCACATCGAACACGACATGAAACAAGGAGGAAGACGATGATTCAACTGACCCGCCCGTTGCGCGCGCTGGCCGTCGCAAGCGCCCTGCTCGCTTGCGCCGCCCCAACCTTCGCCCAGGCCGACAGCCCCGTCGGCATGTGGCAGACGATCGACGACAACACGCATCAGCCGAAGGCGCTCGTACAGATCGCCGACGACGGCGAAGGCTCGCTGTCGGGCAAAGTCGTCAAGGGCCTCGGCGCCAATGACACGCCCGATCGCCGCTGCACCGCATGCACGGACGAGCGCAAAGATCAGCTCATCAAGGGCATGACGATCATCAAGGCGATGAAGAAGGACGGCGATCACTGGGACGGCGGCAACATTCTCGACCCGGAGAACGGCAAGGTCTACAAGTGCAAGATGTCGCTCGAAGACGGCGGCCAGAAGCTCGTCGTGCGCGGCTATATCGGCGTATCGCTGCTCGGCCGGTCGCAGACCTGGGTTCGCGCACAATGACGCAACGCGCGTCGACACGCTCGACGCGATAAAAAAATCGGCCTGCGACGACGTCGTCAGGCCGATTTTGTTTTGACGCCGACGTGCATGAAACCGATCGACATCACGCTGCGCGCTTCAGCGCATCCGCCGTGTAGCTGCGCGGTGCGCGATAGACCGGCGCCACGGCACTGCGCACAGCTGCCGCCTTCGATTGCGCGTGCTTGCGCATCCGCGTGGCCAGCTGGTCGCACAGATTCGCGCCTGCGTCGCCATATAACGCATGCATCACCTGCCGCAGCGTGCCGGTCTCGTGCCAGACCTTGAAACGGCGGTGGCAGGTTTGGTACGAGGGGTAACGACGCGGCATCGCGGACCAGGTCGCGCCGCTATAAATGACCCACAGCACGCCGTTTAGGACGGCGCGTGTATTGGCCAGTGGTCGGCCGCGCAACTCGGTGCGCGGCTGCATTTCGGGAAAAAACGGCGCGACGCAGCGCCACTCATGGTCGGTCAGATCGCGGTACGGTGTCATGGATATCTCCAGCCTTGGGAACCATGACACAACGATATCGGCTGACCTCGACCGTGAACATAAGACAAGTCCGAAAATACCCGGAGATTGCGGGAATTTGACCGGAATTGACCTTTGAAGCCCGCCGCTCGCCGGCAACCGCGATCAGGTCAGCGAAGTATCGACGATGCGACGCGGCGTTTCGAGGTATTCCTTCGACTGCATCTCGACGATCCGCGACACCGTGCGCGTGAACTCGTTCGCCATCGGCCCTTCGACGTACAACTGCTCCGCCGGCACCGCCGCGGACATCAGCAGCTTGACCTTGTGGTCGTACAGCACGTCGATGAGCCAGGTGAAGCGTCGCGCCTCGGACGCCATCCGCGGCGACATCTGCGGCACTTCCGACAGCACGATCGCATGGAAGCGGCTGGCAAGCTCGAGATAGTCGTTCTGTGAACGCGGGCCGCCGCACAGCGTCGCGAAGTCGAACCAGACGACCCCGTCGGCCTTGCGCAGCGCCTTCAACTCGCGCTTCTCGATATGCAGGAGCGGGCTTTCGTCCGGCACCGCGGCGAGCTTCGCGAACGCATGACGCAGTTCGCGATCGGCGTCCGCGCCGAGCGGCGTGTGGTACATCTGCACCTGCGCCAGCGTGCGCTGACGATAGTCGACGCCCGCGTCGACGTTCAACACGTCGAGCTTTTGCTTGATCAGCGCGATCGCCGGCAGCATGCGGTCGCGATGCAGGCCATCGGGATACAGATCGTCGGGATCGTAGTTGGATGTCATCACGAACTGCACGCCGTTGTTGAAGAGGCGATCGAGCAGCCGGTACAGGATCATCGCGTCCGCGATGTCCGACACGTGGAATTCGTCGAAACAGATCAGCCGGTAGCGCTTCGCGATGCGCCGCGCGAGTTCGTCGAGCGGATCGGCCTGCCCTTTCAGCTCCTCGAGTTCGCGGTGGACTTCACGCATGAATTCGTGGAAATGCAGGCGCGTCTTGCGCTGCACGGGCACCACCGCATAGAAGCTGTCCATCAGGAAGCTCTTGCCGCGGCCGACGCCGCCCCACATGTAGACGCCGCGCGGGAGGTCCGGATGATTGATGAGCTTCTTGAACGCGTTCGAGCGACGCGCCTTGTACTCGACCCACTCGTCGAAACAGCGCTGCAGGCGATCGACGGCCGCGCGCTGGGCGGGATCGGACTGATAGCCGCGCGTGGTCAGTTCGCGCGTGTAGTATTCGGTGACGTTCATCGGGCAAACCGGAAAGAACGAAGGCGAGCGGGAAACCCCGCCCGCCTTCGTCATGAGACGGCTGCACCGGCCAATGGCCGGCCGGCGCTATACCGCGCTCAGCTGTTCAGCGAGCGCTTGTCGACGGCGAGCGCCGCTTCGCGCATCACTTCCGACATCGACGGGTGCGGATGGCAGATGCGGGCGATGTCTTCCGACGCCGCCTTGAACTCCATCGCCACCACGGCTTCCGCAATCAGGTCCGACGCGTTCGCGGCGATCACGTGCACGCCGAGCAGTTCGTCGGTCTTCGCGTCCGCGATCATCTTCACGAAACCGTCCGGCGCGTTCATGCCGAGCGCGCGGCCGTTGATCGAGAACGGGAACTTGCCCGACTTGATCTCGCGGCCTTCGGCCTTCAGCTGCTGTTCCGTCTTGCCGACCCATGCGATTTCCGGGTACGTGTAGATCACCCACGGAATGCAGTTGTAGTCGATGTGCGGCTTCTGGCCGTCGATCACTTCCGCGACCAGCACGCCTTCGTCTTCCGCCTTGTGCGCGAGCATCGGGCCGCGCACCACGTCGCCGATCGCGTAGACGTTCGGCACCGCGGTACGGCAGTGGTCGTCCACGTCGATGAAGCCACGCTCGTTCGCCTTCAGGCCGATTGCCTCGAGGCCGAGGTTGTCGGTGTTCGGCACACGGCCGACCGACACGATCAGGCGGTCGGCGTCGAGCGTCTGCGCGTTGCCGTCCTTGTCCGTGTAAGCGATCGACACGCCGTCGGCGGTCGTCTTCACTTCGCCGATCTTCACGCCGAGATGGATGTCGAGGCCCTGCTTCTTGAACAGCTTGGCCGCTTCCTTCGCGAGCGCTTCGTCGGCTGCACCGAGGAATGCCGGCAGCGCTTCGAGCACCGTCACTTCGGCACCCAGGCGACGCCACACCGAGCCGAGCTCGAGGCCGATCACGCCTGCGCCGATCACGGCGAGCTTCTTCGGCACCGAGTCGAACGTCAGCGCACCTTCGTTGTCCGACACGATCTTGTTGTCGACCGGGATACCCGGCAGGTGACGCGCCTTCGAGCCCGTCGCGATGATCACGTTCTTCGCGGTGACGACTTCGGTTTCACCCTCGCCGCTCACTTCGATCTGCACGCCGGCATCGGTCTTGCCGGTGAACTTGCCATGGCCCTTCAGCCAGGTGATCTTGTTCTTCTTGAACAGGAACTCGATCCCGCTCGTCATCTTCTCGACGATCGCATCCTTGCGGCCGAGCATCTTCGCGACGTCGATCTTCACGCCGTCGACCGTGATGCCGTGGTCGGCCAAGTGATGCGACGTGTTCTCGAACTCTTCCGACGAGGCGAGCAGTGCCTTCGACGGGATGCAGCCGACGTTCAGGCAGGTACCGCCGAGCTTCAGCGCGCCGGCCGGGTTCTTCCATTTCTCGATACAGGCAACGGTCTTGCCGAGCTGCGCGGCGCGAATCGCGGCGATGTAGCCGCCGGGGCCGGCGCCGATCACGACGACGTCAAATTCCTTGGACATGACAATCCTTTCTACTTGTACGCCCGCACGCTCGCGCAAGTGCGCGAGCGTGCGGGGCGGGTCAATGCAGTGAGACTCGGCTTACAGGTCGAGCAGCAGGCGTGCCGGATCTTCCAGCGCATCCTTCATCGCGACGAGCGACAGGACTGCTTCGCGGCCGTCGATGATGCGGTGGTCGTACGACAGGGCCAGGTAGTTGATCGGACGGATCACGATCTGGCCGTTTTCGACAACCGGGCGTTCCTTCGTCGCGTGCACGCCGAGGATGGCCGATTGCGGCGGGTTGATGATCGGGGTCGACAGCATCGACCCGAACACGCCGCCGTTCGAGATCGAGAACGTACCGCCCGTCATTTCCTCGATCGACAGCTTGCCGTCCTTCGCCTTCTGGCCGAATTCGGCGATCTTCTTCTCGATCTCGGCGAGGCTCAGCTGATCGGCGTTGCGCAGGATCGGCACGACCAGGCCGCGCGGCGAACCGACCGCGATACCGATGTCGAAGTAGCCGTGGTAGACGATGTCGTTACCGTCGATCGACGCGTTCACCAGCGGGAACTTCTTCAGCGCGTGCACGGCCGCCTTCACGAAGAACGACATGAAGCCGAGCTTCACGCCATGTTCCTTCTCGAACTTGTCCTTGTACTTGTTGCGCAGTTCCATGACCGGAGCCATGTTCACTTCGTTGAACGTCGTCAGGATCGCGTTGGTCTGCTGCGACTCGAGCAGACGCTCGGCGATACGCGCACGCAGGCGCGACATCGGCACGCGCTGTTCCGGACGATCGTTCAGCCACGTCGCTGCCGATGCCGGCACCTTCACTTCCGGCAGCGCCGGCTTCGCAGCAGCGGCCTTCGCCGGTGCGGCGGCCGGAGCAGCCTTCGGTGCGCTGCCTGCGGCCAGCGCGTCGCCCTTCGTGACACGGCCGTCACGGCCCGAACCTGCGACGTCGCCTGCCGACAGGCCCTTCTCGGCCAGCAGCTTCGCTGCGGCCGGCGATGCGGCGGCCGAACTCGACGCGGTCGCGACGGCCGGCTGTGCTGCCGGTGCGGCTGCAGCAGGGGCTGCCGCCGGCTTCACTTCGGCGGCGCCTGCCGCTGCTTCGGCAGCACCTGCCTTCGCTTCGGTGTCGATCGTCGCGATGATCTGGTCGGCGACCACGGTGTCACCGTCGTTCTGCAGCACTTGCGCGAGCACGCCCGCGGCCGGTGCCGGCACTTCGAGCACGACCTTGTCGGTCTCGAGTTCGATCAGGATTTCGTCCTGCGCGACTGCTTCGCCCGGCTTCTTCTTCCACTGCAGCATGGTGGCTTCCGAAACCGACTCCGAAAGCTGGGGGACTTTGACTTCTACGATAGCCATGTGATTTTCCTGGATGCTTAATCTGGGGTATGACGAGGTTCGTGCGATTCCTTCGGCCGGTGCGGCGCGCGACGCGCCCGGCAGGCCAAAAGAGACGGGAAAGCGCAGTGCGCCTTCCCGTTTCGCTTGACGTCGGTTATTTCGCGATCGATGCGCTCTTCAGGCGGCCGAATGCACCTTCGATGAGGGCCTTCTGCTGCTCGTAGTGCTTCGCGTAGTAGCCAACCGCCGGCGAGGCCGAAGCCGGACGGCCGCTGTATGCCAGCTTCTGCCCTTCCTTCATGCCTTCCTTCAGGTGGTGCTCGACGTAGAACCAGGGACCCTGGTTCTGCGGCTCGTCCTGCACCCAGACCACTTCAGTCGCGTTCTCGTACTTCTTCATTTCGGCTTCGAACTGCTTGTGCGCGAACGGATACAGCTGCTCGATACGGATGATCGCGACGTCGTTCGCCTTCGCTTCGCGGCGATGCGCGACGAGGTCGTAGTACACGCGGCCCGAGCAAGCCAGCACGCGCTTGACCTTCTTCGCGTCGATGCCGCCGTCGGTTTCGCCCAGCACCGGCTGGAACGAACCCTTCGCGAGTTCCGACAGGTCCGACACCGCTTCCTTGTGGCGCAGCAGCGACTTCGGCGTGGCGACGATCAGCGGCTTGCGGAACAGGCGGATCATCTGGCGACGCAGCAGGTGGAAAATCTGCGCCGGCGTCGTCGGCTGGACGACCTGCATGTTGTGATCGGCACACAGTTGCAGGAAACGCTCGATACGCGTCGACGAGTGTTCCGGACCCTGGCCTTCGTAGCCGTGCGGCAGCAGCATCGTGAGACCCGACACGCGGCCCCACTTCACTTCGCCCGACGAGATGAACTGGTCGATCACGACCTGCGCGCCGTTGACGAAGTCGCCGAACTGCGCTTCCCACAGCACGAGCGTGTTCGGCTCGGCGGTCGAGTAACCGTATTCGAAGCCCAGCACAGCTTCTTCGGACAGCACCGAGTCGATCACCGTGAACTTCGCCTGACCGTCGGCGATGTTCTGCAGCGGCACGTACGTGCCGTCGTTCCAGCGCTCGCGGTTCTGGTCGTGCAGCACCGCGTGACGGTGCGTGAACGTGCCGCGGCCCGAGTCCTGGCCCGTCAGGCGCACCGAGTAGCCCGATGCGACGAGCGACGCGAACGCGAGGTGTTCGCCCATGCCCCAGTCAAGCGGCTGGTCGCCGCGCGCCATGTTGCGGCGGTCGTTGATCACGCGCTCGACGAGCGGGTGAACCTTGAAGTTTTCCGGGACCGTCGTGATGCGTTCGCCCAGGCGCTTCAGTTCGGCGAGCGGCACGGCCGTGTCGGCTGCGTCCGTCCACTTGCGGTTCAGGAACGGAACCCAGTCGACCGCGTACTTGCTCTTGTAGTTCGACAGGACCGGATCGACGGTGTGGTGGCCGTCGTCCATCGCCTTGCGGTACGCCTTCACGTAGTTGTCGGCGTCTTCCGCGGTGATCACGCCCTGCTGCACGAGCTTCTCGGCATACAGCGCACGGGTGCCCGGGTGCTGCGCGATCTTCTTGTACATCAGCGGCTGCGTGACCGCCGGCGTGTCCTGCTCGTTGTGACCCAGCTTGCGGAAGCAGACGATGTCGATCACGACATCCTTGTGGAACTGCATCCGGTAGTCGATCGCGATCTGGATCGCGAGCACGACGGCTTCCGGATCGTCACCGTTCACGTGCAGCACCGGCGCTTCGATCATCTTGACCACGTCGGTACAGTACAGCGTCGAGCGCGCATCACGCGGGTCCGACGTCGTGAAGCCGATCTGGTTGTTGATGACGATGTGCAGCGTGCCGTGCGTGCCGTAACCGCGCGTCTGCGCGAGGTTCAGCGTTTCCATCACGACGCCCTGGCCGGCGAAGGCCGCGTCGCCGTGGATCTGCACCGGCAGCACTTGCAGGCCGTCTTCGTCGCCGCGACGGTCCATCCGCGCCTTCGCGGAACCTTCGACCACCGGGTTCACGATTTCGAGGTGCGACGGGTTGAACGCGAGCGACAGGTGGACCGGACCGCCTTCGGTCGACACGTCCGACGAGAAGCCCTTGTGGTACTTCACGTCACCGGCCGGCAGGTCGTCGACGTGCTTGCCTTCGAATTCGGCGAACAGGTCGGCCGGCATCTTGCCCAGCGTGTTGACCAGCACGTTCAGACGGCCGCGGTGGGCCATGCCGATGATGATTTCCTGCACGCCGCGCTTGCCCGCGTGCTGGACGACTTCGTCCATCGCCGCGATGAAGCTTTCGCCGCCTTCGAGCGAGAAGCGCTTCTGGCCGACGTACTTGGTGTGCAGATAGCGCTCGAGGCCTTCCGCTGCCGTCAGGCGATTCAGGATGTGCTTCTTCTTGTCGATCGAGAAGGACGGCGTCGCGCGGGTCGATTCCAGGCGCTCCTGCCACCAGCGCTTCTGCTCCGGATCGCTGATGTACATGTATTCGGCGCCGATCGTGCCGCAATACGTGTCACGCAGGCCCTTGACGATGTCGCGCAGCGAAGCCTGGTCGAAGCCGAAATACAGGTTGCTTGCGCTGTACGTCTGGTCGAGGTCGCCTTCGGAGAAGTCGTAGAACGCGGGTTCGAGTTCGGGAATGGCGGGACGTTCGCGACGCTTCAGCGGATCCAGATTGGCCCATTGCGAGCCGAGGAAGCGATATGCGCTGATGAGGGACTGGACGTGGACCTGCTTGCGCGCGGTCGCCAGATTGCTGGTGCTTTCGCGCGGGATGAAGGCATTGGCCTTCGCGCGCTCGGCGAACGATTCGACGATCGGAAAATGAGCGACGTCATTGGCATTCGAGCCGTCGGTTGCAGGCACGTTCTGCAGCGCGTCGAAATACTCTCGCCAGTTCTCCGGCACCGATGCCGGATTGTTGAGGTATGCATCGTACAGTTCTTCAACGTACGAAGCATTGCCGCCGAACAGATAGGAGTTCAGCTGAAACTGCTTCATTACATCTGACATTTTACGCTCACCTTTCTTCGAGCTTCTCGAGAAATAGCGGGTTACTCAACCTTCCGCGACACGGCCTGACCGTTTAGCGGATTGCGAATCAAGTCTTGCTTGGAAGGACCTAAAACTTGCGTGCGCGCAGCATATCACAGAACCGTTACCGAAGTTCACGACGAAATGTGCCCGAAAGCACCGCGCGACGGGGTTTTGCCGGATTGCCACGACCCGCGGGAACAGTGTTTTGCAGCCCGCCCGATTGCGCATCGCGCAGATGCAAAAAAGGCCGCCCGAAGACAGCCTTTTTCATCACGCAAGGGAACGATCGAACTTAGTCGACCGCGCCTTCGCGGCTCGCGCGGCGACGCTCGTGCTCCTTCAGGAAGCGCTTGCGCAGGCGGATCGACTGCGGCGTCACTTCCACGAGTTCGTCGTCGTCGATGAATTCGACCGCGTATTCGAGCGACATCTGGACCGGCGGCACGAGGCGCACGGCTTCGTCGGTGCCCGACGCGCGCACGTTGGTCAGCTGCTTGCCCTTGATCGGGTTCACGACGAGGTCGTTGTCGCGGCTGTGGATGCCGATGATCATGCCCTCATACAGCGCGTCGCCCGGCTTCACGAACATGCGGCCGCGATCCTGCAGCTTCCACAGTGCGTAGGCGACCGCGGCGCCGTCATCCTGCGAGATCAGCACGCCGTTGCGGCGCTCGAAGACCGAGCCGTCCTTGACCGGTGCGTACGAGTCGAAGATGTGGCTCATCAGGCCCGTGCCGCGCGTGAGCGTCAGGAATTCGCTCTGGAAGCCGATCAGGCCACGTGCCGAGATCTTGTATTCCAGGCGCGTGCGGCCACGGCCGTCCGATGCCATGTCGAGCATTTCGCCCTTGCGGCGACCGAGCTCTTCCATCACGCCGCCCTGGTGTTCGTCTTCGACGTCGACCGTCAGCAGCTCGTACGGCTCGTGGCGCACACCGTCGATTTCCTGCATCACGACGCGCGGACGCGACACGGCCAGCTCATACCCTTCACGGCGCATGTTCTCGACGAGAATCGTCAGGTGCAGTTCGCCGCGGCCCGACACTTCGAACACCGTTTCGTCGCCCGTGTCCTTCACGCGCAGCGCGACGTTGTGGTTCAGTTCCTTCATCAGGCGGTCGCGGATCTGGCGGCTCGTCACGAACTTGCCTTCGCGGCCTGCCAGCGGCGACGAGTTGACGAGGAAGTTCATCGTCAGCGTCGGTTCGTCGACCGTGATCATCGGCAGCGCTTCCGGCGTGTCGACCGCGCAGATCGTCGCGCCGATGCCGACGTCTTCAATACCGTTGATCAGCACGATGTCGCCGGCTTCAGCCGACTCGACCTGCACGCGCTCGAGGCCCTTGAACGACAGCACCTGGTTGATCTTGCGGTTCAGCACGTCGCCTTCCGGACCGAAGCGCATCACGACCGGCTGGCCCGGCTTGATGCGGCCGCGCGTGATGCGGCCGACGCCGATCCGGCCGACGTACGTCGAGTAGTCGAGCGACGTGATCTGGAGCTGCAGCGGCGCTTCCGGATCGGCCGGGCGAACCGGCACGTGCGCGAGGATCGCCTCGAACAGCGGGCGCATGTCGCCTTCGCGGGTCGCCGGATCGAGCGACGCATAGCCGTTCAGGCCCGATGCGTAGACGATCGGGAAGTCGAGCTGCTCTTCGGTCGCGCCGAGCTTGTCGAACAGGTCGAAGGTCTGGTTTATGACCCAGTCGATCCGCGCGCCCGGACGGTCGATCTTGTTGACGACCACGATCGGCTTCAGGCCGAGCGCCAGCGCCTTCTTCGTGACGAAGCGCGTTTGCGGCATCGGGCCCTCGACCGCGTCGACGAGCAGCAGCACCGAGTCGACCATCGACAGCACACGCTCCACCTCGCCACCGAAGTCCGCGTGCCCCGGCGTGTCGACGATGTTGATGTGCGTGCCTTCGTATTCGACCGCGCAGTTCTTCGCGAGAATCGTGATCCCGCGCTCTTTTTCGATGTCGTTCGAGTCCATCACTCGCTCGGCAATCTGCTGGTTCTCGCGGAAGGTGCCGGACTGGCGGAGCAGTTGGTCGACGAGCGTGGTCTTGCCGTGGTCGACGTGAGCGATGATGGCGATATTGCGAAGGGCGCGGGTCATAGAAACCTGGAAATCGTTGAACGCGCAAACGCGCACGCTCGTCAGTCACCGGGACACGTGCGCGCGCGTTGCAGCTTGGAAAGCCTCAAATTATAGCACGTGAGAATGTCGAGAGCCGGACCGTGTGTTGCAACGCGAAAGATGATGCGCCCCGCCCTCGCCTCGCAGAGGGCGATTTCGCCTGCCGACACACCGCCCACGAACGAAGACCCTGACGCCCGCAAGGGAATTTCGGGCCGCGCAGCGCCCGCCCGCCCGTTCGATTAATATTTGCCGCGGCAAGCAAATAGCGCCTATACTGCTGCCTAGTCAACTATTGCAGCTTCAGGGTTTTATGTCGGATTCTCCTTCCCAACCGCCCGTTTCACCGCTGTCCTCGTATCAGATGAACGACAGCGTCGGTTATCTGATGTCGCGTGTGAAGTCGGTGATGACCAACCTCGTCACGCAGCGCACGCAGGAAGAGCTCGGCATTACGGGCACGCAGGCGAGCATGCTGTTCATGATCGCCGTCGGAAAGTGCTCGACGGCCGCCGAACTCGCTCGGGAATACGGGATCGACGCGAGCGCGGTCACGCGCCTGCTCGATCGCGTCGAGAAACGCGGCCTGCTGTCCCGCGTGCGCAGCATCGAGGATCGGCGGGTCGTACGCCTTGAGCTGACCGATGAAGGCCGCGCGCTTGCCGAGCGTTTGCCGCCGGTGTTCCGCAGCGTGCTCGACGAGCTGCTGGACGGATTTACGCCGGAAGAAGTCGGGTTCCTGAAGAGCATGCTGCGCCGCATTCTCAGCAACTACTGCGAAACCGCGGGCGGCAGCATCACGTAATAGTTGCCATAACAATTACTTTTGACAGATTAATGTAAGGAAATCCTTGCAGTGTCCATCATTCATTCCGAGTCAGGGAACAGCGCGATGAAATCCTCCCCGTTGTCCGTGTGCGCCGGGTCGTGCCGCGCCGCCGTCGCCGCCGCGGTTGCCGCGCTGGCGCTGGCGGGCTGCGCAAACTACATCGGCATCAAGAGCGACAAGCAGATCGCACCCGCATCGCAATTCGAAACCGCCCAGAGCCTGCCGGCCCAGGGCGGCCAGTGGCCGGCGCTTGACTGGGCCAACCAGTTCGGCGATCCGCAGTTGCCGAAGCTGATCGACGAGGCGCTCCAGGGCAACCCGTCGATCGCGCAGGCACAGGCGCGCATCGCGAAGGCGTCGTCGTACATCGAGTCGTCGCGCTCGAACCTGATGCCGAAAGCCGAAGCCAGCTACTCGTGGACACGCGAGCTGTATTCGTCGAACGCGCTGTTCCCGCCCCCGTACGGCGGCCAGTGGTACAGCGAGAACAACGCGCTCGCGAGCGCGTCGTGGGATCTCGACCTGTGGGGCAAGAACCGCGAGCGCCTGCACACCGCCGTGTCGCAGGAAAAGGCCGCCGAGGCCGACATGCAACAGGCGCGCATCACGCTCGCGTCGTCGGTGGCCCGCACCTACAACTCGCTCGCCCAGCTGTATGCGCTGCGCGACATCGCGCAGCGCGAGATCGCCAACCGCCAGACGGTCGGCAGGATCACCGACGGCCGCGTGTCGGCCGGTCTCGACACCAACGTGGAACGCCAGACTGCGCGCGGCAACATCGCGACGACCCAGGCATCGCTGTCCGACCTCGACGGCCAGATCACGACCGTGCGCTACCAGCTCGCCGCACTGCTCGGCAAGGGGCCGGATCGCGGGCTGCAGATCGCCGCGCCGGTGATGAACCCGACCGGCGAAGTCGCACTGCCCGGCAACCTGCCGGCCGACCTCGTGTCGCGCCGTCCCGACATCGTCGCCGCGCGCTGGCAGGTCGAGGCCGCGATGCACGACGTGAAGGAAGCGAAGGCCGAATTCTTCCCCGACGTGAACCTCGCGGCCGGCTTCGGCTTCGATGCGTTCGGCTGGGGCAAATTCCTGAATTTCGCGAGCCGCCAGGCGCAGTTCGGGCCGGCCATCCACCTGCCGATCTTCGATGCCGGTGCGTTGCGCGCGCAGCTCAAGGGCCGCTACGCGGACTTCGACCTGTCGGTCGCGAACTACAACCAGACGCTGATCAGCGCGCTGAACGACGTCGCGACGCAGGTCGCGTCGATCCGTGCGGTCGATCGCCAGATGGATGACGCGCAGCGTGCGCTCGATGCGTCGACGCGGGCGTACGACCTCGCCGTGATCCGCTACAAGGCGGGCCTGTCGCCGCAGCTCCAGGTGCTGACCGCGGACACCAACCGCCTCGCATCGGAACAGACGGTGACCAACCTGAAGATGCGCCGGCGCGACATGCAGCTCGCGTTGATCAAGGCGCTCGGCGGCGGGTTCGACGCGACCGGCACGCGGCTCGCCGCGCCCGACGCCGACAAGCAGACAAGACAGGCCGCCAACTGATCCGGCGCCACCACTACGCAGACACTCGAAATAACGGACGGAGAAAATCGCCATGAGCGACCCTCAACAAAACGCCGCCAGCGCACAGCCGCAGAACAACGGGAAGCGCAAACGGATGATGACGCTGCTGATCGCGGTCATCGTGATCGCGGCCATCGCGTACGGTCTGTACTACTTCCTCGTCGCGCGCTTCCATGAAGAGACGGACGACGCATACGTGAACGGCAACGTCGTGCAGATCACGCCGCAGGTCACGGGTACCGTGATCGCCGTGAAGGCCGACGATACGCAGACGGTCAAGGCCGGCGATCCGCTGGTCGTGCTCGACCCGGCCGACTCGCAGGTCGCGCTGCAGCAGGCCGAGGCCAACCTAGCGCAGACGGTGCGCCAGGTGCGCGGCCTGTTCGTCAACGACGACCAGTACCGCGCGCAAGTCGCGCTGCGCCAGTCCGACCTGTCGAAGGCGCAGGACGACCTGCGCCGCCGGATGGCCGTCGCACAGACGGGCGCCGTGTCGCAGGAAGAAATCTCCCATGCACGCGACGCGGTGCGCGCCGCGCAGGCGTCGGTCGACGCCGCGCAACAGCAGCTCGCATCGAACCGCGCACTGACCGCGAACACGACGATCGCGTCGCACCCGAACGTGATGGCCGCGGCAGCGAAGGTTCGCGACGCGTACCTCGCGAACGCGCGCAACGTGTTGCCCGCACCGGTCACCGGCTATGTCGCGAAGCGCTCGGTTCAGGTCGGCCAGCGCGTGTCGCCGGGCAACCCGCTGATGTCGGTCGTGCCGCTGAACGCGGTGTGGGTCGACGCGAACTTCAAGGAAGTCCAGCTCAAGCACATGCGCATCGGCCAGCCGGTCGAATTGACCGCCGACATCTACGGCTCGTCGGCCGTCTACCACGGCAAGGTCGTCGGCTTCTCGGCCGGCACGGGTTCGGCGTTCTCGCTGCTGCCGGCGCAGAACGCGACGGGCAACTGGATCAAGGTCGTGCAGCGCCTGCCGGTGCGTATCGAGATCGATCCGAAGGAACTCGAGAAGCATCCGCTGCGCATCGGCCTGTCGATGCAGGTCGACGTCGACATCAAGGACGAGCGCGGCGACCAGCTCGCCAACGCGCAGAACACGGTCTACGAAACGAACGTGTTCGCGAAGTACGGCGACGAAGCCGACGCCGAGATCGCGCGCATCATCGCCGAGAACGCCGGCGGCAACGCGCCCGCACCGGCCGCGGCGAAGTCGAACGCCGCCGCCAAGATGATGTAACGGTTCCGACTCCGGAAAACTATCGACATGGCACAGGCTCCTGTCTCCCACCCGCCGCTGCAGGGCGGGCAACTCGTGCTCGGGACGATCGCGGTATCGCTCGCGGTGTTCATGAACGTGCTCGACACGTCCATCGCGAACGTCGCGATCCCGACCATCTCGGGCGACCTCGGCGTGTCGTCCGACCAGGGTACGTGGGTCATCACGTCGTTCGCCGTCGCGAACGCGATCTCCGTGCCGCTGACGGGCTGGCTGACCGACCGCTTCGGTCAGGTCCGCCTGTTCCTCGCGTCGATCATCCTGTTCGTCATCTCGTCGTGGATGTGCGGGCTGTCGCCGAACCTGCCGTTCCTGCTCGGCTCGCGCGTGCTGCAAGGCGCGGTCGCAGGCCCGATGATTCCGCTGTCGCAAGCGCTCCTGCTGTCGAGCTATCCGCGCGCGAAGGCACCGATGGCGCTCGCACTATGGGCGATGACGACGCTGATCGCGCCCGTCGCAGGCCCGATTCTCGGCGGCTGGATCTCGGACAACTATTCGTGGCCGTGGATCTTCTACGTCAACATCCCGGTCGGCATCGCCGCCGCCGCCGCGACGTGGGCGATCTATCGCAATCGGGAGTCGGCCGTGCGCCGCGCGCCGATCGACGGCGTGGGCCTCGCGCTGCTGGTCATCTGGGTCGGCTCGCTGCAGATCATGCTCGACAAGGGCAAGGATCTCGACTGGTTCGCGTCGACGACCATTATCGTGCTCGCGCTGACCGCTGTCATTGCGTTCGCGTTCTTCGTGATCTGGGAGCTGACCGCCGAGCACCCGGTCGTCGACCTGTCGCTGTTCCGCATGCGGAACTTCACCGGCGGCACAGTCGCACTGTCGATCGGGTACGGCCTGTACTTCGGCAATCTCGTGCTGTTGCCGCTGTGGCTGCAGACGCAAATCGGCTACACCGCGACCGACGCCGGCCTCGTGATGGCGCCGGTCGGGTTGTTCGCGATCCTGTTGTCGCCACTCACCGGGAAGTATCTGCCGCGTACCGATCCGCGCTTCATCTCGACGGCGTCGTTCCTGACGTTTGCGCTGTGCTTCTGGATGCGTTCGCGATACACGACGGGCGTCGACGAATGGTCGCTGACGCTGCCGACGCTCGTGCAGGGTATCGCGATGGCGGGCTTCTTCATCCCGCTCGTGTCGATCACGCTGTCCGGCCTGCCCGGCAACCGCATTCCCGCGGCGTCCGGCCTGTCGAACTTCGTGCGGATCATGTGCGGCGGCATCGGCACATCGATCTTCCAGACCGCGTGGGACCACCGCAACAACTTCCATCACGCGCAGTTGGCCGAGCAGGCGAACCCGTACAACCCGACGTTCAACCAGGCCGTCACACAGATGCGCAGCCTCGGGCTGACGCAGGACCAGGCGCACGGCCTCATCAACAACATGGCCACGCAGCAGGCCGCGCAACTCGGCGTGAACGACCTGTTCTACATCTCGGCGGCGATCTTCGTGCTGCTGATCGGACTGATCTGGATCACGAAGCCGGAGCGCGCGGGCGGCGGCGATGCGGGTGCGGCGGCGTCGGCTGCACACTGAGCACCGCGCTCGAACGAGCGCGCCCAACAAAAAACCCGGTCGATTTCGACCGGGTTTTTTTCGTTCCGACGACGGCGCTTGCGCGTCGCGCGTTACGCAGCCGTCACGACGAGGCGTTCGGGCGCGAGCACGCCGTTGGCCTTGCGCGCCACGCCGAGCAGTCGCTGCGCGTCGTACACGCGCACACGCTCGCCCTCGGCCGCATCGATCGAATCGAGCGCCGACAGCGGCAAGCGCTGGCCGTGCAGGAATCGCTTCGCACTCGTTTCGTCGAGGCGCACCAGCGGAAACGTCGACAGCAACGCGTCGACCGGCTGAAGCCAGGCGTCGCGCGCCGCTTCGGCAGCGTCGGACAGCGCGTCGAGCGTCACCGCATGTTCGAGCGTCAGCGCGCCGACACCCGTGCGACGCAGCATCGTCAGATGCGCACCGCAGCCGAGCGCTTCGCCGATGTCTTCGGCCAGCGTGCGCACATACGTGCCCTTGCTGCAGGTCACGCGGAACGTCACGTCCGGCAATTCACAGGCCAGCAGATCGAGCGCATGGATCGTCACGTTGCGGCCTTCCCGCTCGACGGTCTGGCCCGCACGCGCGTATTCGTACAGCGGCTTGCCATCGCGCTTGAGCGCCGAATACATCGGGGGCACCTGCACGATCTCGCCGGTAAAGCGCGCGAGCGCCGCTTCGACCGCCGCACGGTCGCATTCGACGGCGCGCGTGTCGAGCACGTCGCCTTCCGTGTCGCCGGTGGTCGTGCGCACGCCGAGACGCATCGTCGCTTCGTAGGTCTTGTCCGCTTCCAGCAAGTCCTGCGAGAACTTCGTCGCTTCGCCGAAGCACAGCGGCAACAGGCCCGAGGCCAGCGGATCGAGCGTGCCGGTATGGCCGGCTTTCTTCGCGAGAAGCAGGCGCTTCGCGCGAATCAGGGCGTCGTTGCTCGACAGGCCGACCGGCTTGTCGAGCAGAAGGACGCCATCCAGCGCGCGCCGCGGCACGCGTGGACGCTGGGGAGCTGCAGTCGTCATGGGGCGTGCGCGCTCAATCGTCCTTCGCGGGCGCGTCGGCTTCGTCGTCGTCCTTCGCGCGCGTCGAGTTGGCTTCCTTGATCAGGCGCGACATTTCCACCGCCTTCTCGATCGTCTGGTCGTAATGGAAGTGCAGCGTCGGCACCGTATGGATGTGCAGGCGCTTGAACAGCAGGTTGTGCAGGTGGCCCGACGCGTGGTTCAGCGCTTCCTGCGTCTTGTCCGGATCGCCGGTCAGCGCCGTGAAATAGACCTTGGCATGCGCGTAGTCCGGCGTAAGCTCGACGCTCTGGATGGTCACGATACCGATGCGCGGGTCTTTGACCTCGCGCATGATGAGTTCGGACAGATCGCGCTGAATCTGGTCGGCGATCTGAACGTTGCGATTGGGGGAAGTACGTTTCCTGGACATGATCGATCCGTGATCCGTTTATCAGGATAAAGCGGCGCGCCGTTGGCACGCCACCATGAAAATGGGCGGGACAGGCCCAAGCCTGCCCCGCCCCATGAGCCGATACGCGACGATTACAGCGTCCGTGCGACTTCGGTCACTTCGAAGACTTCGAACTGGTCGCCTTCGATGATGTCGTTGAAGTTCTTCACCGACATACCGCACTCGAAGCCTTGCTTGACTTCCTTCACGTCGTCCTTGAAGCGCTTCAGCGATTCGAGTTCGCCCGTGAAGATCACGACGTTGTTGCGCAGCACGCGAACCGACGACGAGCGCTTGACGATACCGTCGGTGACCATACAGCCGGCAACCGTACCGACCTTCGGCACCTTGAACACCTGGCGCACCTCGACCATGCCGGTCACGACTTCGCGCTTCTCCGGCGCCAGCATGCCCGACATCGCGGCCTTCACCTCATCCACTGCGTCGTAGATGATGTTGTAGTAGCGGATGTCGATACCGTTCGCTTCGGCCAGCTTCCGCGCCTGTGCATCCGCACGCGTGTTGAAGCCGATGATGACCGCCTTCGATGCCGTTGCCAGGTTGACGTCGTTCTCGCTGATGCCGCCCACCGCGCTGTGCACGATCTGCACGCGCACTTCGTCGGTCGACAGCTTGAGCAGCGACTGCACGAGCGCTTCCTGCGAGCCCTGCACGTCTGCCTTGATGATGAGCGGCAGGTTCTGCACTTCGCCTTCGCCCATCTGCTCGAGCATGCTTTCCAGCTTCGCGGCCTGCTGCTTCGCCAGCTTGACGTCGCGGAACTTGCCCTGACGGAACAGCGCGATTTCGCGCGCCTTGCGCTCGTCCGGCAGCACGATCACTTCCTCGCCTGCACCCGGCACTTCCGACAGACCCTGGATTTCGACCGGGATCGACGGGCCGGCTTCCTTCGTCGGCTTGCCGTTCTCGTCGAGCATCGCACGCACGCGGCCGTAAGCCGTGCCTGCGAGCACGATGTCGCCGCGATTCAGCGTACCCGACTGCACCAGGATCGTCGCGACCGGGCCCTTGCCCTTGTCCAGCTTCGCTTCGATCACGATGCCCTTCGCCGGCGCCTCGACCGGTGCCTTCAGTTCCAGCACTTCGGCCTGCAGCAGCACGTTCTCGAGCAGGTCGTCGATACCGGCGCCCGTCTTGGCCGACACCGGCACGAACGGCGAATCGCCACCGTATTCTTCCGGCACGACGCCTTCCGCGACCAGCTCCTGCTTGACGCGGTCCGGGTTCGCTTCCGGCTTGTCGATCTTGTTGATCGCCACGACGATCGGCACGCCACCCGCCTTCGCGTGCGCGATGGCTTCCTTCGTCTGCGGCATCACGCCGTCGTCGGCAGCCACCACCAGCACCACGATGTCGGTCGCCTTCGCGCCGCGTGCACGCATTGCCGTGAACGCTTCGTGACCCGGCGTATCGAGGAACGTGATGACGCCGCGCGGCGTTTCGACGTGGTATGCGCCGATGTGCTGCGTAATGCCGCCCGCTTCGCCCGCTGCAACCTTCGCGCGGCGGATGTGGTCGAGCAGCGAGGTCTTGCCGTGGTCGACGTGACCCATCACGGTGACGACCGGCGGGCGCGGCAGCTGTTCCGCATCGGTACCGGTCTCGCCTTCGACCAGCAGTGCTTCCGGATCGTCCAGCTTCGCGGCAACCGCGCGGTGGCCCAGTTCCTCGACGACGATCATCGCCGTTTCCTGGTCCAGCACCTGGTTGATCGTGACCATCTGGCCCATCTTCATCATCACCTTGATGACTTCGGAGGCCTTGATCGACATCTTGTGCGCGAGATCGGCAACCGAGATGGTTTCCGGCACGTGCACTTCACGCACGATCGGTTCGGTCGGTGCCTGGAACGTCGATGCGCTGTCCTGGTGACGGCCGCGACCCTTCGGGCCGCCGCGCCAGCCGCGGTCGACGCCGCCGCTCGAATCGCCGCGCGTCTTGATGCCGCGGCGCTTCGCTGCGTCGTCCTGCCAGCCGCCCTTGCCGCCGCCCGGCTTCTTGTTGCGGTCGCCCGCGCCTGCCGGTGCCGTCGTGGCCGCCGGCGCTGCACCGGCCGGCTTCTTCACGGCCGGACGTCCCTGCGCGCCTGCGCCCGCCGGCTTTGCCGGCTTGTGCAGCGTGCCCTTCGCTTCGGCCGGCTTCGGCGGTTCCACCGGCTTCGGCGGCTCGACTGCCTTGACCACGGCCTTGCGCGGCGTGTTCATCATTTCGCGGATCGCGCGTGCTTCGGCTTCTGCCGCCGCGCGACGCTTGCTGATCTCTTCCTGCTCGGCGCGCGCCTTGTCCGCCGCCTCGCGGGCAGCATCCTCGGCCTTCTTCGCCGCTTCGCGCTGGGCCGCACGTTCGGCGGCCGCGCGTGCTTCATCCTGCGCGGACTGCGCACCGGCTGCTTCCTGCTGAGCCTCGGCGGCCTGCTGGGCAGCCGCCTGCTGTGCCGCTGCGGCTTCGGCCGCGGCACGCTTCGCCGCCGCTTCTTCCTCGGCACGGCGGCGCTCGGCTTCGGCCGCTTCCTCACGGGCACGGCGCTCGGCTTCCTCGCGCTCGAGGCGCTCCTGACGCTCGCGCAGTTCCTGCGCCTGCTTCTCGAGCAGCTCGGCCTCGCGGCGCGCTTCCTCCTCGCGACGCTTCAGTTCCGCATCGTCGTCCGCTTCGGCGACCTGCGCCTGACCCTGTTCCGCACCCTCGGCCACGTCGTCGCGCTTGACGAACGTACGCTTCTTGCGGACCTCGACCTGAATGGTGCGAGCCTTGCCCGTCGCGTCAGATTGCTTGATCTCCGACGTATGCTTGCGGGTCAGCGTGATCTTGCGCTTGTCGCCGTCGGTTGCGCCGTGTGACTTGCGCAAATGATCGAGCAGACGCGCCTTGTCCGCTTCGGACAGCGCATCGTCTTCACTCGCTTTCTGGACGCCCGCTGCCTGCAGCTGTTCGAGCAGCACACCAGCAGGCATTTTCAGTTCCGCGGCAAATTGGGCTACGTTGTTACTCGCCATTCATTCCTCTTAGTGCAAGGACCGATTCCTTGCGGTTAGCATCGGGTCAGGCCATACGGCCGCCATCAAATCAGTGCGCCATGGTCATTTCTCACTGGAACCAGTGTTCACGTGCTTTCATGATCAACGCCTTAGCGGCATCCTCTTCCATCCCGGTCATATCGACCAGTTCATCCACGGCCAGCTCGGCGACATCGTCGCGCGTCTGCATGCCGTGTTCGGCCAGCTTCGCGAGCAACTCCGGCGTGATGCCGTCGAGGCCCTTCAAATCCAGCGCTGCATTTTCAACCTTTTCTTCGTTCGCGATCGCCATCGTCAACAGTGCGTCGCGTGCGCGGTTGCGCAGTTCGTGCACGGTGTCCTCGTCGAACGCCTCGATTTCGAGCATTTCGTTGAGCGGCACGTACGCGATCTCTTCGAGGCTCGTGAAGCCTTCGTCGATCAGGATGTCGGCAACTTCTTCGTCGACGTCGAGACGCGCCATGAACAGCGAACGCAGTCGGTCGCGCTCTTCACCCTGCTTCAGGGCGGATTCGTCCGGCGTCATGATGTTGATCTGCCAGCCGGTCAGTTCGCTGGCAAGGCGAACGTTCTGACCGCTGCGGCCGATCGCGACAGCCAGCTCGTTCTCGTCGACGACGACGTCCATCGAGTGCTTTTCTTCATCGACGACGATCGACTGGACGGCTGCCGGCGCGAGCGCGCCGATCACGAACTGGGCGGGATCCTCGGACCATAGCACGATGTCGATGTTTTCGCCACCGAGCTCGTTGCGCACGGCCTGCACGCGGGAACCGCGGATGCCGACGCAGGTGCCGATCGGATCGATCCGCTTGTCGTAGGCGATCACGCCGATCTTCGCGCGCACGCCCGGATCGCGAGCGGCTGCCTTGATCTCGAGCAGGCCCTGCTCGATTTCCGGCACTTCCATCTCGAACAGCTTCATCAGGAACTCGGGCGCCGTGCGCGAGAGTTCGATCTGCGGGCCGCGCGCGGTGCGGTCGACCTTCGCGATGTAGGCACGCACGCGGTCGCCCACGCGCAGGTTTTCCTTCGGGATCAGCTGGTCGCGGCGCAGCAGCGCTTCGACACGGCCCGATTCGACGATGAAGTTGCCCTTGTCGAGGCGCTTCACCGTGCCGGTCATGATCTTTTCGCCGCGCTCGAGGTAGTCGTTCAGAATCTGCTCGCGTTCGGCATCGCGCACCTTCTGCAGGATCACCTGCTTCGCGGCCTGCGCGCCGATACGGCCGAACTCGATCGACGGCACCGGCTCCTCGATGAATTCGCCGACTTCGACGTCGGGCTTCTGCTCACGTGCTTCGAACAGCAGGATCTCGCGATCCGGCTCCTGCAAGCCTGCCTCGTCGGGCACGACGAGCCAGCGACGGAAGGTTTCGTGCTCGCCGCTTTCGCGATCGATATGGACGCGGATTTCGGCGCCTTCGTCGAACAGCTTCTTGGAAGCGGAAGCGAGCGCGGCCTCGAGGGCGCCCAGCACCACATCCTTGTCGACGTTTTTCTCGCGCGCCAGCGCATCCACCAGCATCAACACTTCGCGACTCATTATTTGCGGCTCCTAAAGTCAACTTGCGGAATCAGGCGGGCTTTGTCGATATCGGCCAGCGTGAAATCCAGCATGGCTGCCTCGCCCTTCTTCCTCTCAAATTCCAAACCGATCGTTTCGCCATTCGGCGCGCGCAGAATGCCCCGGTACGTCTTGCGCCCGTCCAGCGGCTTTTTCAAGGTCACGGAAACTTCGCTGCCGGCGAAGCGCTCGAAGTCGGCCAGCTTCTTCAACGGGCGGTCGAGCCCCGGGGACGAGACTTCGAGCCGTTCGTAATCGATGTTTTCGACCGTCAAGACGTGCTGGAGCTGACGCGTGACCTTTTCGCAATCTTCGAGCGAGATGCCGGCAGGCTGATCGATGTAGATGCAAAGCATGCCGCGCCCGGTGCGCTCGAGATCCACCAGCTCGTAGCCGAGCCCGGTGACCGTGGTTTCTATCAGTTCCGTCAGTTGCACAGTGTCCTCTCAGGTGTTCGCGCCCGCCGCTCGCGATTCACCCGCGGGCGCGCGCCTTAGCCGGCGCAGGAAGCGCTACCCGAGATGCCTAACCGTTTCAGCAAAAAAAAATGGGCGGAACGCCCATCTTCTTACTGGTGGTCGCACCTGAGCCGCACATTGAATCCGTACGCCCAGCGACTCCGCGATTATAGCGATTTTTGGCGCAAACGCCAAGCCAGCCGGTAAAAGCAGCGTCCAGCCCGCCTTTACCGACCAAAAATGCGAAACCGGACTGTCCGACCAGGCGGCATAGTCCGGCAGCGCGATATATATACAGTCAAAAGCAAACCACGCGGGGCGAGGTGCCGACCCAATCGGACTCATGCCGATATCGCCGGCACACCGGCGGCTTCATGCCGCCGGACGCCACAAACGCTCAGCGGCCCCGCGAGCGATTGCGCTGCGGACGCTGACCGCCGCGCGCACCGCCACCGCCGTTGCCGGCGCCTTCGGCGCGATTGCCGTTGGGATTGCGGTTGCCGCCCTTGCCGCCGCCGCGCTTGCCGCCAGCGCCTTCACGCTTGGGGCCCGCGCCATACGACGCGCGATTGCCATCGACATCGCGACCGCCACCCGAGCGGTTGCCATAGCCTGACGGCGAAACCGGCAAGCTGCCGTAACCGCTCAGGCCGGGCAGGCCCGGAGCGCCGCGCCGGCCGCCACCGCGACGCGGCTGGTCGAGCTGACCATGCGTCGTCAGCACCGGCTCGCGGCCGATGAAGCCCATCGACGTCTGCATCGGATCCGGCTGGCGGCGCTCGGCCTGCCCTGCACCACCGCGCTTGCCCTTTTCCTCGGACGGCGCCTTCAGGCCGACGGTCGCCATCAGCTTGCGCACCTGCGCCTCGTCGAGCTCTTCCCAGCGGCCGCGCTTCAGGCCGCGCGGCAGCGGGATCGGACCGTGACGCGTACGGATCAGGCGGCTCACCATCAGGCCGGCCGCCTCGAACATCCGGCGCACTTCGCGGTTGCGGCCTTCGGCCAGCGCAACGTGATACCAGTGGTTCGTGCCTTCGCCGCCGCCGTCGCGGATGCGCAGGAAGTTCGCCGGGCCGTCATCGAGCTCGACGCCATGCAGCAGTTTCTGCCGCATCCCTTCGGACAGTTCGCCGACGACGCGCACCGCGTACTCGCGTTCGACGCTGTAGCGCGGATGCATGAAGCGGTTCGCGAGATCGCCCGACGTCGTCAGCATCAGCAGGCCTTCGGTGTTGAAGTCGAGACGGCCCACCGCGAGCCATTTCGCCGTCTTCATCGGCGGCAGGCGGTCGAACACCGACGGACGACCTTCCGGGTCCGCGTGGCTGACGATCTCGCCGGTCGGCTTGTGGTACAGCAGCACGCGCGGCGGCTTGTTCGGCAGCTTGCGCTTGACCGGCTTGCCGTTGATGCGAACCTGATCGGTCGGCATGATGCGCTGGCCGATATGCGCGGGCTCACCGTTCACCGACACGCGGCCGGCGACGATCAGCTCTTCCATTTCGCGGCGCGAACCCATACCGGCTTCCGCGAGCACCTTGTGGAGCTTCGGCGCGTCGTCGTCCGGCGACAGCACGCGCTTGTTCGCCGGCTGGCTGCGGCCGCGACGCAGCATCGGCGCACGTACGCCGCTGCCGCCCGCCGAATTGTCCGCGTCGAATGCCGGCGACGTCACATAGGCGAACAGATCGTCCTGCGACGCTGCGTCGCCTTCGGCCTTCGCCGCGCCGCCCTCGGCCTTCGCCGAACCGCCGCGTCGCCCCTGGCCGCCTTGCCCGCCCTGGGCGCCCTTGGCTGCGCCTTCGCGCTTGCCGGCCGGCTTGCGGCCACCCTTGGCCGCACCTTCCTTGCGCGGCGCGCGTGCGGGCTGCGCTTCCGCCGCGTCGGCCGGCTGCGCTTCCGCGCCCTCGCCGCCCTGCGACTCGCCATCGCCCTTCGACTTGGCTGCCGCGCGGCGACGCGCGATCAGGCTGCGCGGGCCGCGCCGCAGGCCGCGGCGGGGACGCTCGTCACCACCCGCGGCCGGAGCGTCCTGCTCCGGCGCATCGTCGGCACGCGCGGCCTGCACGGCAGGCGCGGACGATTCAATATCGTGGATATCAGTCAAAACAACCTCAAAATGTCAGGTCTCGCGCCCGACTCGGGCGCGGCAAGAAGTCGGCCGCGATCAGGCGCGGCGCTGTTCGGGTTCTGCTTCGTCGTCCGGCAGCGCGTCGGCGCCGATGGGCGCGCTGGCACTGCGTACGGCGTCGGCGAGGCTGTCGGACGTATCGTCCAGCAACTCGCCGTCCGCGGGACGGGAGCGTGAGGCGTCGGCCTGGCCAGCCTCGCCCGGCATGTCGCCGGCCGCTTCCGCTCCGTCTCCGGCAACCGCGTCGGCAGCCGGCTTGCGATCTTCCTCGTTCCACACCGCGTGCAGCGGCTCGGGCTGCTCGCCGGCCGGCGCTGCTTCGGCGCCGCCCTGTTCGCTCTGAACGCGATCCGCTTCCAGCGTATCGCGGTTCGGCATTTCCTGCGTCGGCGCGCCTTCCGTTGCGGCGTCGCCCGGCAATTCGTCCGGCCGAACGTGCGACTCGTCCGCCGCCGCCTCGCCGGCTTCCGGCACCGCGTCCGCCGCCGGCGCATCGCCGTCGAAGTCCATCGCCTGCTGCGCGAGCAGCGCGGCTTCGATGTTCGCCGCCGGCTCCTCGAGCGCCGGCAGGTCGTCGAGCGCCTTCAGGCCGAGATCGTCGAGGAACTGCTTGGTCGTCGCGTACAGCGCCGGGCGGCCCGGCACGTCGCGATGCCCGATCACCTCGATCCAGCCGCGATCCTCGAGCTGCTTGACCACCTGCGTATTGACCGTGACGCCGCGAATCTCTTCGATGTCGCCACGCGTGACGGGTTGCCGATACGCAATGATCGCGAGCGTCTCGAGCACCGCACGCGAATATTTCGGCGGCTTCTCGGGATGCAGTCGGTCCAGGTAATGGCGCATCGCCGGCTTGCTCTGGAAGCGCCATCCGGTTGCCAGCGCCACCAGTTCGACACCGCGGCCGGACCAATCCTGTTTCAGATCTTCGAGCAACGTGCGGACCGTGTCAGCCGACACGCCGTCGGCAAAGAGCTTGCGCAAATCGCCGAGCTTCAGCGGTTCCTGCGCGCAGATCAAAGCAGTCTCGAGGACGATCTTCGCCTCTTGGGTATTCATGCAGCTAGGCCAGACCCTGTGGTCAAACGAACCGGATCAACAAACAGACGAAAGGAACGGAAGACGCGCTCGCCCGATTCTGATCGGTCATATTGATGGGAGCACGAACCGGGGGCGGCGAACCAACTTCAAGCCAGGCCCAAACCGGACGGAACAGCACGGTTCAACGACGGAACCGCGTGACTGAGCGCCATCTTACGCAAAATTGCCCGGTGCGTAAAGATGAGCCGAAAGGCCCGCCGCCCGCATGCCGCACCCGCTCCGCCCCCGCTTCAACGCAGGCCTGCGCCGCGCGCGAGGAACGCCCGCAAGCGCTCGACGCCTGCCTCGAGCCGCACCGGATCGCACGCGTAGCACCAGCGCACGAACCCTTCCCCCTCCGGGCCGAACGCGCGGCCGGGCGCCAGCCCGAGCCCCGCCTCGCGCACCAGCGACTTGCAGAACGCAAGACTGTCGTCCGCGCCCGGCAACCGCAGGAACAGGTACATCGCACCCGGCGGAGGCGGCACGTCGACGCCCGGCAACGTGCGCAGCGCGGCGACCAGGTGGTCACGCGCACCGCGCAGCGCCGCGACGAACGACTGCACGAACGGCTCGCCGTCACGCAGCGCGACTTCTCCCGCGGCCTGGATGAAACCCGGCGCGCACGATGTGTTGTACTCGACCAGCTTCGACAGATCGCCCATCACCGACGCCGGCGCGACCAGCCATCCGAGCCGCCAGCCCGTCATCGCCCAGGCCTTCGAGAACGAATTCACGACGATCACCCGCTCGTCGCGCGATGCGATGTCCAGGAACGACGGCGCGCCGTCCGTGCCGAACACGAGCCGCTCGTATACCTCGTCGGCGACCACCCAGATGCCGTGGCGCCGGCAATGCGCGAGCACGACCTGCTGGTCGTCGCGGGACATCACCCAGCCGGTCGGATTGTTCGGCGAGTTGACGAACAGCATCCGCGTGCCGGGCGTCAGCGCCGCGATCAGCCGGTCGACGTCGAGCCGCCAGCCCGCATCGCCATGGCGGAGCGACACGCACTCGACCTGTGCACCGAGGATCTTCGGGATCTCGACGAGGTTCGGCCAGAGCGGCGTGACGGCGACGACGCGGTCGCCCGGGCCGACCAGCAATTGCGCGGCCAGCATCAGCGCGCTCACGCCCGAACTCGTCACGGCGATCGTATCGGCCGCCGTCGCACCGTGACGCGCACCGACATAGGTCGCAATCGCGTTGCGCAGCGACACGGTGCCGAGGTTGTGCGTGTAGAAGGTCGCACCGTCGCGCAGTGCCGCGGCAGCCGCGTCGCGAATGAATTCGGGCGTCACGCGATCGGATTCGCCGAACCAGAACGGCAGCACGTCGGGTACGCCGAAGCCGGCGTTCGCCACTTCCCGGATCAGCGACGGACGCAGCGCCTGAACTGCGCTGCGCGCCGCCGGCTCGCCCGTCGCCGGGCCGACATCTGCGGAATGCGTCATCGAGAACCGCCACCGAGGAACACGATCCGCGTAGTGTACCGGCGTGCGCGCCCGATCCGCACCCTTTCAGTCGAGATCCTCCGCCCGCGCCGGCATCTGGCGCACGAGTTCCCAGATCGCCTGCGCGGCCGGCGACAGCGAGCGGTCGCTGCGGCGCACCAGCTCGACGGTGCGCTCGGTACGCGGCGTCAGCGGCCGCGCGACCAGTGTCGATCCGGCCGGCAGCGGCAGCGACAGCCACGGCTGCACGCTCACCCCGACGCCGGCCTCAACGAGCCCGAACACCGTCGCCGAATGCCCGAGCTCCTGCATGACCGTCGCATTGACCCGATGGGCGGCCAGCGCGGCGTCGATCAGCGGCCGGCTTCCGGACGCATGGTCGAGCAGCACGAGACGCTCGCCGTCGAGCGCCGTCCACGGCACCTCGGCCCGCGCCGCGAGCGGATGATCGGCGCGCGCGACCAGGCAGAACGAGTCGGTCATCAACGGTTCGCATACGAGATCGGCAACGGCGAGCGGCCCGATGACGACGCCGAAATCGACTTCGCTCGACTTCACCTTGCGCAGGACGTCGCTCTGCACGTCGTCACGCAGGCCGAGCGTGACGAACGGGAACTGGCGCTCGCACGACGCGACGACGCGCGGCATCAGCCGGCACGCGATCGTCGGGCTCGCTGCGACGATCACGCGCCCCCGCCGCTGCTCGCCGATCTCGCGAATCTCGCGCAGCGTGTCGTCGAGATCGGCGATCAGGCGGGACACGCTCGCGATCAGGTTCGTCCCGACGTCGGTCAACTGCACGTCGCGCGTCGTCCGGTCGATCAGCTTCAGTCCGAGCTCGGTCTCGAGTTCGCGCACGCAACGGCTGACCGCGGACTGCGTGAGCCCGATCTCGTCGCCCGCGCGACTGAAGCTCCGGAGCCGCGCAACCTCGATGAATACGCGAAGCTGGCGCAGCGTAACGTTCATCCCCTCTCCTCATCAATCGTCGATACCGATGCGCGATTTTAATGCGCGCCATCGTCTTCGATGTGCGAATCCGGCACCGGCAGCACATGTTTCGCTGCGGTGCAATATCGACGCAAACGCACGTAGCACGGGCGACTTGCACAAGATTGGTGATTGTCCTGATTTGCTGGCGGGTTATTTTGGCGTCTTATACGCCCCTAGCTGACTTAGCCGTCAGCCCGCTGCCAAGCGGCTCTCACGGGAATCGCCTCAGACATGGCACACATCGTGCTTTATCTGACGTACAGGGCGCAGGTCGAGTCGGGACAGAGGGCAGAAACGCCGCTGCCGGCCAACCGGAAGCCCCCACCCGGCACTCGACGCTCGAGTGCTTGAAGAGTGCGCGGCGCAGGGCAGCGCACCGGAGTTAGCTTCGCTGAGGTGAGGACATGATGCTGTTCGACGATTTGAGAGATAACGAGTGGGCGCTGGTCGAAGGTCTGTTTTGCTCGGAACCCGCACGCAGTGAACGGCGCGGCCGTCCCCGCGTGGAGGCCCGTTCGGTGGTAAACGCCGTGCTGTGGGTACTGTCGACGGGTGAAGGCTGGTCGAAGCTGCCGGGCCGCTATCCGTCGCCGCCGACCTGCCGCCGTCGCTTCGACGAATGGCAGGCAGACGGCACGCTCGCCGAAATCGTCAAGCGACTCGGCACGAGCGGCCGCCAGATCTCGCTGCGCGGGCGCATCGGGGCGAGCGCGACGAAGCCGCCAGCACCGCCGAGCCGCGACCGGCTGCGCGGCGCCTTCTGGACCAACCCGGAATCCTGGCGCGCCCCCGTGAAGATGGCGTAACGCATGCTCGATCGGGCGGCTTCGGCCGCCCGGTTTCTTTCAGTGCCACGCGCTTTTGCGCGGCGCTCGCGTCGTCGTCGATTGCGCCTGTCGTGCGGCGATACATCTATTTACGATTATTTACAGCAAGCCTGCACTCCCACGCTTACCTTAGCGAAATATCAACAGGCCGCGCCGGTGGCTTGAAGGGAGCCCCGCCATGAAACCAATGTCACTGCTCGTCGCATGCGGCATTGTCATTTCGCTGGCGCTGACCGCCCCCGCTCGCGCGGACGATCGCGCGAAGCCGCCTCACCACCAGCAGGATCATCGGAACACCCTTCGCCAGCAACCGCCCGCCGCGCCGCCCAATCGGCAGACCGTGCCGCGTGGCGATTTGCGCGGCGACATCGCCAGCAACGCGCGCGCGCGCACTGGCTCGCAGCCGACCGACCTGCCGCGTCATCCGTAGTCCGCGGGATTTCGTCAAAGAAAATTACCGGATTCGGGAACTGCCCGACATGCGACGAGTCACATTCGTTGCCATGAGCACAGCGTGGCAACAGCAAAAGTATCCGGTACGCCCGTATCCTCGCGATACGGGCTTTTTTTTGCGTCGTCGGTGGCCGGCGCGCGAGAACGGGAGTGCGCCGCTACAGGCGGCTTTCGAGAATCGCCACGGCGCTCGCTTCGCTCAATGCGTAGTCGTCCATACGGCGATCGGTCCAGGAAAGCAGTTTCTCGTCACGCTCGAGGCGCGCGCATTCGGCACGACCGTTGTCGGTCAGCACCGCGATGTCGACCGGCGCATGGAAACCCGGTGCGGGAGCAACGGTCTTCTGCCTGACCGTGTCCATCAGCCCCAGCGACCGGAGATACTCGAACACGCCCGGGCGGCGCGCCCACGGTACCTGGCGGTACTGCACTCGTCTCAATGCGTCGAGCACCGCTTCGTTGGAATACGTGGTCATCTCGATTCTTTCTTAAAGTGCAGCGACAATGCGAAGCGGCGCGCCGGGCGGGAGCTCCGCCCGCCGATACCGCCACCGATTCTGGGGGCCGACGTTCGGCGTCGCGTCAGGGCCGGATCGTCAGCCGTCCATAAAAAGACACCATACCCCAATCAAATTGATTCTGTTCGATTCATTTGTACTTCTCTTCATCGGTTTCATGCTCTGCCGCAAGCGGCGGCGACTCATCGCGATCGCGAGCGTCGCGCTATTCTGGCTGCTCGCGACAGGCTGGCTCGCCGCGCCGCTCATCGCGTGGACCGAGGCGGGCGTGACGCCGGTCGAGCGCCCCGACATGCATGGCCGGACCACGCTGATCATCATCGGCGCCGGCACGCGGCGCAGCGACACCGGCCTGCGACCGCCTCCCGACGGGGAAGCACGCATCCGCGCGACCGCGGCGCTCTACCGCACGTGCCGGCAGCAGGCCACCCGCTGCACCGTGGTGATGTCGGGCGGCGACCCGCAACGTCACGGCGAAACCGAGGCGGCCGTCTACGGGCGCCTGCTGGTCGCGGCGGGTGTCGCTTCCAGCGACCTCGTCCTCGAGCCGAACAGCCGTACCACCTACGAAAATGCGAAATTCACTACATCTATACTACGCTCACAACATGACGACACGCGCATTCTCGTCACGTCGTCCTATCAGATGCGCCGCGCATTGCTCGATTTCCGCCGCTTCGACATCGATCCGCAACCCGTTTATGCGAACCGCCGGCGCGCGCAAACGGGCTGGCTGCCCCGCTGGCACAACCTGGAAGACGCGAATCAGGCATTGCACGAACTGATCGGCATCGCACAATTCCACGTCTACCGATGGCTCGGCTGGTTTTGATGGCGACGCTTGCACCGGCGGCGAATGCGACGGTGCCGCCCCGGGATGGCATGCGCATGACGGAATGCACGAAGTGTTGCGCGACTTCAACGGGGCCTTGCGCTGTGCCTCGATCCGGTGCACATTGATCCGTCACTTTTGTTACACTCGACACGCACTCGATTGCAGTCGCCAGACAAAACGGCAACATTCGGGTTCATCACCACTTAGCGGAGGTAAAGCAATGAAGAAGACGTCCCTGGCTATTCTGGTCGCGATGTCGGCGCTGACTGGCGCAGCGTATGCGCAAGAGAGCACGCAAATCCAGACCATCACCGACCCGGCGAAGATCGCCGAGATCGAGCAGCGCGCACAGGCACTGCAACAGCAGCAAGCAGCCGAGGCTGCACAGCCGGCGGCGCAGGAAGAGCACCACGGCAAGAAGGCTGCTCACCACAAGGCAGCGAAGAAGGCTGGCAAGAAGGCCGCCAAGGCCGCTCCGGCAGACGCTGCCAGCCAGTAAGTTCGGCGGCACCGCACAAGCGAAAAGCCGAATCCGGGCAACCGGGTTCGGCTTTTTTGGTTGCGGCGCCTGCGCGCTGTGCTAAAGTCGCGCACCGAAATTTTCCACCCGTGCGCACCCCGGTGCGGAGGACAGCATGAGCAACATTCAACTCGACATCGAGTGGACCGAAGCAGCCACTCGCAAGATCAAGCAACTGATGCCGCGCGGCTCGGACGACGCCTTTCTCGCGCTGCCGCCGATCGAGTGCCTGCCGATGGAGGGCGACGTGCTTTTCCTCGGCCCGCAAGGCAAGCAGCAACCGTTCATCGTCGCCGAACGCCAGTATCACCACGACGGCGATGCCGACTGGACGATCATCCTGATCCTTGACGTACCCAGCGCGTCGCACTGACGCGTCGCGGCGGCCGGCAACGCGTCCGGCCGCACCGCCCTGCTCGCACGCGCTGCGACTGCACGCGAACCCCGGGCCGATCGAGCCGGTCCGCGTCCGTTTCGCGATTGAGCGGCGTGTGAGTGGAACGCTCACACACCGCCAACGCGACCTCGCCCTACCGGCGCTCGCCGGATGCGAACCGCGCCGCCCCCACTCCAATTGATTGCGAATCACCGAATCCCGCACAGGCCGGATCGGCGCCCTCGCATTGCGGCCCCACCAAAAAAAATTGCCCGCGCTTCATACGAAGCGCGGGCGAAACCGTCGCCCTACGAGGATAGGCGACGGGGCCATCGAGACCCGCGCGCGGCGCGGATCATCATCGGTTGTGCCCGCGCTCGCAGCGCCGGCATCTGGGGACGTCGAAACCGTTGGTCGGGCGTTCGCGACGCCTGCCCGGTCTCTGGCACCACCCTCCCTGTCCTAACGATTCGAACTAATAAAGCAGTTTGCGTGCCAGGTGCATTTTCGAAAGCACGTCATTGATCCATAAGGATATTTTCCGGGACCATGACGATGTAACACCCGTTCCGCCGCCGTAACGCGCGGATGTTACGTAACGTCACAAGGCGGAGCAGCCGAACGTCCCGCACACGCCGACGTCACGGCGCGCGACCATAAAAAAAGCCCGCCGGGCGGCGGGCTTGTTCGACGAGCGGGATCGTCGCGATCAGCGCAGCTGATTCACGAGCAGCCCCATGATCTGCCGGGCCGGCGACGACGAATCGATCGCACCCGAATCGTCGACGACTGCCACACGCGTCTGGTCGGCCGTCAGCGCCTTCACGTTGACGCGATACTGCTTCGCCTGCTTTTCCTTCTTGCCGTGGAACAGTTGGCTCCAGAAGCCCTGCTCGGCCGCGCTCAGATCCTTCGGATCGACATAACGCACGAAATACAGACCCTTCGTGCGATCGCGATCGTCGACCGTGAAGTTCGCGCGATCGAGTGCGAGGCCGACGTGCAGCCACGACCGGTCGTACGGCTCGCCGAGCGTGACTTCGGACGGCACTGCACTCGTGTCGACGTCGTTCGCTTGCGACGACGTACGCGCGACGTTCTGCGCAGCAATCGCCGCGGCAGCCGCCTTCGATGCGTCGGTATCGGCCTTCTTGTCCTTCTGCACCGTGTTGTCGTTGATGTTCGCGACCGGCGGCTCGCCGTTCTTCGCACGCTGCTCGTTCTGCGCAAGCACCGCCATCAGCCGCTTCAGGTATTCCGTCTCGAGCGCCGGATCGTTCGGCTTCGCTTCCCACTTGCTCGAATCGTTGTTCGCGCCGGTGATCGCCTCGCGCATGCCCTTCTGGCTGACGAACACATAGGTGCCGCCGTTCGGCGCCGAATCGAGGCGCGTGCGGTACTTGTTGCGCTCGGCCGTCACGTACGAATTGCCCATCGCTTTCGAGATCACACTGCGGATCAGGCCGTCGTTGATCTGCGGATGGGTCTCGTTCCAGTCGGTTTCCATCACGCCCTTGTCGCGCTGGTCGACGACGAGCAGGAAGCCCTGCTCCTGCCAGAAGCGGCGCACTTGCGGCCAGATGTCGCCGGGCTTCTTGCCGTCGATCACGAGCCAGCTCTCGGTGCCGTCGCGCTGGATATGCATGCCGGCCACGGCGGGCGCGACGGTATCCGTCGCGGGCGCCGTGTGCTGGACCTGCTGAAGCGCGGACAGGGAAGTCGCGCCGCCCTGCGGCGGCAGCGAACGCTGATCGGCCGTCTCGTCGAGCATGTTGGGCGGCACTGCGAGCGACGCTTCCTTCGATTTCGAATCGCTCTTGTAGTCCACTTTCGTGGGCGACGACGTACCGCAACCGGCGACGAGCGCGCCAGTGGCGAGCACTGCAGCGAACCGCATGGTAAGACGAAGATCAGTCATGTTCGGGGAATCCTCTTCCGCTAAATCACGGCGCTTTCCGTGGATCAACCTTGCATTTTACCGGGGCCGCGCCGGGATGTGCAAAAAAGCGACGGGCAAGAAAAAACCCGCGTCAGCCTGAACTGACGCGGGTTCTTATCTGGTCGGGGCGAGAGGATTTGAACCTCCGACCACCTGCACCCCATGCAGGTACGCTACCAGGCTGCGCTACGCCCCGAAAGAAAAAAATTATAACAGAGAGTTGGCCGGTTTAGAACGGGTCGCATGCATTTTGTGCATGTCCCTGCCGAAATTTTTTGTGGCGCACCGTGGCATGACGGATCCGACACGAACGGCGACGCACATGACGCCCCGCCGGTCCGTCGTCCGTCCACGCGATCCGCCTGACGCTCACGCGCTGCGCGCGACACAGATCACCGTGAGCCCCGCCAACCGGTTGAACCGGAACATCGGCAACTCGGCGCGGCAGATCAGCTTGAGCAAACCATTGACTACCGGATTGTGTCGACGCAGTTGCGACGCGGGTTCGCGTGGCTGGCGACGCGCTCGCTCGCTCAGTCGCAATGCCGCCGCGAGCGGAAACGTGAAGCCGAAGTAGTAAGCGCCGCGCTCGACCTCGAGCCCCGCACGGCGCACGACGTCTTCGAGGCCGTCGAGCGTATACCTGCGCTTGTGTTCGAGAAAGTCGTCGTGCGCGCTCCAGAGGAACTGAAACGCGGGAACGGTGATCAGGAAGCGGCTGCCCTTCGGCACGCCGGCCACATATTGTGCAAGCAGCCCGACATCGTCGTCGACGTGCTCGAGCACGTCCATCAGCAACACGAGATCGGCATCGAGCCGATTGACGGCGCGGCGAAAATGGACGGGCTTGCCTGCCGCCTCGCCGTCGGTATCGTCGGCGTAGCTCGTGTCGACACACCACGCTTCCGTCGCCTGCGTGCGCTCGAGCAAATGTTTCGAAAAGAAACCCGAGCCCGCGCCGACATCGAGTATCCGGTTTGCATCCGCCGCGCCCAGGAACCGGCGAATCGCGCTCGCCTTCGACGCGTAGTACCAGTGATCGCCGACGTCCGCTCCCAATACGTCGAGTTCCTTCAGATCCATGACGCCTCCCCCGTGTCGGCCACCATGCTTCGATCATCAAGCTACTGACGCCGATCTTACCGCGCCGCAGCCGTCGCACGCATCGCAAGTTGCGCGAATTGCACCGCGCCCGCATCGCGTCCTAGTCGAAAAGGACGATGGCCGTTTCGCCGCGAATCGCTACCGTGCGCTTACCCGGCGAGAGATCGACGCGCCCGGCGCATCGTCCGACTGCAGGCCGATCGAGATCGCAGATCTGCGCGTTGCCGCGCGGCGCGCCGGGCCGGCAGCGACTTCGATCGCAACGGCGGTCGCAACTTCCCGTGACAGTCTCCGACAAAGGTCAGTGAATGCATCAGAAAAACGAAATTTCCCGACGACACTTTCTCCGGCTGGGCGCCGGCACGTTCGGCATCGCGCTGGGAAGCGCGTCGTTTCTGTCCGCGTGCGGCGGCGATTCGATCGCGATCGCCCCCGTCACGACGCCCAGGCTCGCCTCGGTAGCGAATTTTCGCGATACCGCAGGACCGGACGGAACGGGCTATGCCACCCCGAGCGGCGCAGCGATGAAAAAAGGCGTGATCTACCGGTCGTCCGCGCTCACGTTTTCCGCGGCCGACGTCGCAACGGTCGATACGCTCGGCATCACGCAGGTGTGCGACCTGCGCACGACCTCCGAGATCCAAGCGCAGCCGGATGTACCGTTGGCTGGCGCCATTTGGCAGAACCTCAACGTGCTCGGCGCCGCCAATCTCGGCCCGCTGCCGACCAGCGGCGCGACGGCCACGGCCTTCATGATGAGCATGTATCGGGCGTTCGTGACGTCGGAAACCGCACGCACGAGCTACCACGCGTTGTTTGCCGGCTTCGCGTCGTCCGGCGGCAATCTGGTCTTCCACTGCACGGCCGGCAAGGATCGCACCGGCTGGGCGACGGCCATCCTGCACACGATCCTCGGTGTCCGCCCGCAGACGATTCTCGCCGACTATTTGCTGACCAACGTCTACAGCGCGTCGGAAATCGCCGCCTATGTCGCGCAGGCGCAGAAGCGCGGCGGGCAGGATGCGGCCGACATGATGGCCGCGCTGCAAGGCGCGCAAGCCGCCTATCTGCAGGCGGCGTTCGATCAGGTCGTCGCGTCGTATGGCTCGATGACGTCGTACATCGAGAACGGCCTGCAGCTCGACGCGTCGACGCAGAATGCGATCCGGCAGCGCATGCTGGTCTGACCGATCACGCAGGCGGCGCTGGCGACAGCGCGGCTGTCATCGCACTGCCGCCGCGCCCGGACCGGACACGGCCTTCATCCGGCACGAAACCCGGCGTCAACCCACGCCGCCGGGTTTGCCGATCCGGCGCAATGCGCGCCGCCCGCCCCTCGACCGCAAAACCAAACGACCGTTTGATATTGCCGCCCCGACGCCGCGAATCCTTTGCCCTGTCGTGCGCCGACCGGTGTTGCCCGCACGCCCGCTGTTTGGTAACGCCGCTCTAGCGCGCTATGCCACACTGCACGGCATCGACGACTGCGCCGCGCATCGATCGCGCGCCCTCGCCGGTCACGACAAGACATGGAGACAGACGATGCGGAATTCGGTCCGGCGCGGCCATCGCACGCCCTTGGCAAGTTTCGACTGGATGGCCGGCCTGCGACGCGCGGCCGCCCCGGTTTCACACGGCACCGCTCGCGCATTCGGCTGCGGTGCGCTTGCGCTCGCGCTGCTCTGCACCGGCTGCGCGGAACCGGCCGCGCAGCGCGACGGCAACGCGTCGGTCGCATCGACGAAGATCGAGCGCGCCAAAGCCGAACGCCTCGCTCACGAACAGCAGATCGCCCGCACGGTGCCGTCGCTCGCGTCGATCAACCTCACGCAGCCGCGCCCGTTCACGCTGCGCGACTCGGGCCAGAACGGCGCGATGACGTTCCTGCGCGACGTCGATTTCCGCATCGTCAACAACCTCGGCTTCTTCATCCATCAACTGTCCGCGACGCTCGTGCCGACGCAGGCCGGCGCCCCCATCGTGTTCGACGACCCGACGAGCTTCGAGATCGACGTACACGAAGGCGCGGTCACGCTCGACAACGCAAAGCTGACCGCGCTCTTCGACACTTACATCTTCGGTTACCGCAACGCGCCGCTGCGCAAGCTCGCCGTATCGGCCGGCGACAGCGTGATCCATCTTCAAGGCGAGATGCAGCGCGACGGCTGGGTGCCGTTCTCGCTGACCGGCACGCTCGCGATCCGCGACGGCAGCCAGCTCGTATTCCACCCGACCGGCGTGCGCGTGTCGGGCATCAACGCGCAGCCGGTCATGCGCGCGGCCAACGTGAAGATGGCCGATCTGCTGAAGGTGGAAACACCGATCGCGCGGCTCGCCGGCGACGACCTCGTGATGTCGGTCGACAAGCTGATGCCGCCGCCACGGCTGAAGATCCGGATCACCGCGCTGCGCGTTACACCGGCCGGCCTCGACCTGACGCTCGACGACGGCTCGCACGCCGGCTTCGCGCTCCCCGCGAACGCGCCGCAACAGGCGATGTACATCCGCGGCGGCGACGTGAAATTCATGCGCTCGATGCCGATGAACGCCGACATCCTGATCGGCCCGGTCGATCCGACGAAGCGCGACCAGCACTTCGTGTTCGACCTGTACCACTATCGCGACCAGGTTTCGGCCGGCTATTTCAATTTCGACGAAAGCGGCGCGATGGCGATCCGGATGCCGTCGTACGCGGGCCCCGCGAGCGGCGCCGCGCTCGGCAATGCAGCCGCTCGCCTGAACGACAGCTTCCTCGCCGCGCAGCAGAACGCGTTGCGCGACTCGCGCCAGCACTGGGAAGCGTTTGCACTCGCGGCCAGCGCACCGCAACCCGGCATGCAGAAAGTCGCGATGCGGCGCTCGTCGATCGCTCCGTTCAACGAACGGCACGTGTCGAACCGCAACCCGACGATCCACCTGCACAACGTCGACTTCAACCTGTCCGGCGACATCGGCTTCCATGTCGAGGATCTCGACGTGCAGCTGATCGCGAAACGCCCGGGCGAACCGGTCGATCTCGACGATCCGAACCAGTACGACATCCGCATTCTCGGCGGAACGGTCGTCGAATCGTGGAAGGCGATGTCGGCGCTCTTCAACAACTACCTGCTCGACTACTCGCCGCGCTCGCTGAACGACCTGCAGTTGAGCGCAGATGGCCAGGACCTGCGCGTCCAGGGCGGCATCAAGCTCTGGAATCACGTGCCCGGCGTGTGGCTGCCGACCGACATGAAGGGCACGCTGTCAGTGCTCGACGACCGGCACCTCGCGTTCAAGCCGGCGCAGGTATCGGTGCTCGGCATCCCGCAGGCGAAGCTGCTGCGCTCGCTCGGCATCGAGCTCGCGTCGCTGACGCCGCTGCAGCGCCGCGGCGCGGAGCTGCGCGGCGACACGCTCGTGCTCGACCAGTACACCGTGTTTCCGCCGCCGGTGCTGAACGGCAAACTCGGCCAGGCGACGGTCGAACGCGACGGGCTGCGCCTCACGTTCCGGCGTGCCGCCGACGCGCCCGCGACGAAGCGGCCGCAGATCGACGCGCCGAGCTACATGTGGATGGAAGGCGGCGACATGAAGATGTTCAACGTGCTCGAACTGAACGTGCGCGCGCTGATCCGGAACTCGGCCGAGGCCGGCCCGATGCGTTTCGACCTGTACGGCTACCGCAGCCAGGTCGCGCAGGGCTCGGTGCGGATGCTGCCGGACGGCACGCTGGTCGTCGACATGGGCAAGCCGAACCCGCTCGCATCGCGCTGACCCGCCGAGCACGAGCCCGCGTGCATGAAAAAACCCGGCGGCGCATCGCCGACCGGGTTTCCTGTTGATTCGAGCGTTGCGCTCAGTCGTGTTTGAGTCCGTCGATCACATCGAGGAGCGCCTGCCGCAACGCGATCACGTCGACCGTTGCACCCGGCTTGCCCGATACTCGCACGTCGCCGGCCGGCACATCGGGCTCGGCCGGCGCCGCGGCAGCGCGCTCGCCGCCCGGCGAATCGAGCCGGTTGCGCGCCCCGTTGATCGTGAATCCCTGTTCGTACAGCAACTCGCGAATCCGCCGGATCAGCAGCACTTCGTGGTGCTGATAGTATCGGCGATTGCCACGCCGCTTCACCGGCCGCAACTGCGTGAATTCCTGTTCCCAATAACGCAGCACGTGCGGCTTGACCCCGCACAGTTCGCTGACTTCACCGATCGTGAAATAGCGCTTCGCGGGAATCGGAGGCAAGACGACTTTCTCAACCGTAGTGGTCATCGTCGGTTAACCGTCGGTAAAGAATGCGCGGCGGCCGCGCGGAGACTTCGGCGCGCGGGCGTTACTCCGCGCCGTTTTCGACCAGCGCCTTCAGCTTCTGGCTCGCGTGGAAGGTTACCACCCGGCGGGCCGCGATCGGAATCGCCTCGCCCGTCTTCGGGTTGCGGCCCGGACGCTGCGGCTTGTCGCGCAGCTGGAAGTTGCCGAACCCCGACAGCTTGACGCTTTCGCCGTTTTCGAGCGCGTCGCGGATCACTTCGAAAAACGCCTCGACCATGTCCTTCGCTTCACGCTTGTTCAGCCCGACGCTGTCGAACAGCAGCTCCGCCAGCTCCGCTTTCGTCAGCGTCGGCGTCTCGGTGGACGCCGGCGCCGAAGCGTCGCGGTTCATGGCGCTGCGTTGCGCCGTCAGGAGGGCTTCGAATTCACTCGAGGTCATGTCGTTCATATCTGCCATACAGCGCGTTAAACCAAAACTCACGATGGGGAAGCGCCACCCGCGAACGGGCGGCTCCTCTCCTTAGCCGCGCAGGCGGGCACCCGCACGAGCCATCCGCTCGACCAGCGTCTGGATCGCCTGATCGACGACCTCGTCCTGTAGCGTGCCAGCCGCATCCTGCAGCGTCACGCGGAAGGCAAGGCTCTTCTCGTGCGCGGCAAGACCACCGGAAGTATTTGATTTTGCACGAAATTCGTCGAAGAGTACAACCTTCTGAACGAATCGGCAGGCGTCTTCGGCCAGCGCCTTCTTCATTTCATCGAAAAGTGCCTGAACCTCGACCGCCTGATCGACGACAACGGCGATATCGCGCCGTACCGGCGGGAATTTCGACACGTCGGTCGGCGCCGGCAGTGCACGCGCGATCAGCGCATCCGCGTCGATTTCGAACATCACCGGCGCGTGCGGCAGCTCGTACTTCTGCATCAGGCGCGGATGCAGCTCGCCGATCCAGCCGACCGCGCGGCCATCCACTTCGATGCGTGCGCTGCGGCCCGGATGGAGGGCCGGATGCTCGGCCTTCACGAAGCGCGCGGCGGCCGGCGCGAGCAGTGCCTCGAGGTCACCCTTCACGTCGAAGAAATCGACCGCGCGGGTCGCGACGCCCCACTGCTCGTCGACTGCCGGGCCGTACGCGAGCGCGCCGACACGCTTCGGTTGCGTGTAGCCTTCGACGGTCAACTCGCCGGCCTTCACCGACGAATCCGCGAGGAACACGCGCCCCGTCTCGAACACGCGCACGCGATCCGCGCGACGGTTCAGGTTGTGGCGCAGCACGGAGATCAGGCTGCCGAACAGCGTCGTGCGCATCACCGACAGCTGGCTCGCGATCGGGTTCAGCAGGCGGATCGGATTGTCGTTGCCGGCGAAGTCGTGCTCCCACTCCGCATCGACGAAGCTGAAGTTGACCGTTTCCGCATAGTCGCGCGCCGCGAGCGCGTGACGGATATCGTGGATCGAGCGCCGCGTCTCGTTGGTCGCGCGCATCTCGCTCGTCGCGACCGGCGGACGCGCGGGAATCTTCTCGAAACCGTAAATGCGCGCCACTTCCTCGATCAGGTCTTCCTCGATCTCGATGTCGAAGCGGTGCGACGGCGGCGTGACCAGGAACGCGTCGTCGTCACGCTCGAACGGCAGGCGCAGGCGCGTGAAGATGTTCGCGATCTCGTCGGCGTCGATCTTCACGCCGATGATGCGGTTCGCGCGCGATACGCGCATCTTCACCGGCGCACGCTGCGGCAGGTTCACTGCCTGGTCGTCGACCGGGCCGGCCTTGCCGCCGCAGATCTCGAGAATCAGCTGCGTGATGCGCTCGACGTGTTCGACGGTCGTCGCGTAGTCGACGCCGCGCTCGAACCGATGGGCCGCATCGGTCGAGAAGTTGTACTTGCGCGCGCGGCCACGGATGCTGTCCGGCCACCAGAACGCGGCTTCCAGGTAGATGTTGGTCGTATCGAGCGTGACGGCCGTGCTGTCGCCGCCCATGATGCCCGCGAGGCTTTCGACCTGACGGTCGTCCGCAATCACGCCGACCGTTTCGTCGAGCTCGACCGTGTTGCCGTTCAGCAGCTTCAGCGACTCGCCGCGCTTGCCCCAGCGCACTTCGATGCCGCCGTGGATCTTGTCCAGATCGAACACGTGCGACGGACGGCCGAGCTCGAACATCACGTAGTTCGAGATGTCGACGAGCGCCGACACGCTGCGCTGGCCCGAACGCTCGAGGCGCTCGACCATCCATTGCGGCGTCTTCGCATGCGCGTTCACGCCGCGGATCACGCGACCCGAGAAGCGGCCGCACAGATCGGGCGCAGCGATGCGCACGGGCAGCGTTTCGTCGAGCTCGACGCGCACCGGACGGATATCGACCGGCGTCAGCGGCGCGCCGGTGATCGCGGCCGTCTCGCGCGCGATGCCGAACACCGACAGGCAATCGGCCTTGTTCGGCGTCAGCTTGATTTCGAAGATCGTGTCGTCGAGATTGAGCGTATCGCGGATGTCCTGGCCGACCGGCGTGTCTTCCGGCAGGATCAGCAGGCCGCTGTGGTCCTCGGACAGCTTCAGCTCGCGCGCCGAGCACAGCATCCCCTGGCTCTCCACGCCGCGCAGCTTCGACAGCTTGATCGCGAACGGCTTGCCGCCCTCTTCTGCCGGCGGCAGTTCCGCGCCGACCAGCGCGACCGGCACCTTGATGCCGGGCGCCACGTTCGGTGCGCCGCACACGATATTCAGCGTCGCGCCGGTGCCGGCGTCGACCTGGCAGACATTGAGCTTGTCCGCATCCGGATGCTTGACGACTTCGAGCACGCGGCCGACGACGATCTTCGATGTCGGCGGCGCAGCCTTGCTCAGCGATTCGACTTCGAGCCCCGCCATCGTCAGCGCGTGCGACAGTTCGTCGGTCGTCAGCTGCGGGTCGACAAAGGTTCTCAACCAGGATTCAGGGAATTGCATGGATGTCTACGTTCGAAACAGGTTAGATCGGCGCCCGGCCCCCATCGGAAACGTCCGGCGGGGCATGCGCGGGCACATGTCGGCGCGGCGCGTGCGTTATGCGAACTGGCGCAGGAAACGCAGGTCGTTCTCGAAGAACAGCCGGAGATCCTGCACGCCGTAGCGCAGCATCGTCAGGCGCTCGAGGCCGCTGCCGAACGCAAAGCCGATGTAGCGCTCGGGATCGAGGCCCATGTTGCGGATCACGGTCGGATGCACCTGCCCCGAGCCCGAGATCTCGAGCCATTTGCCGGCGTTCTTGCCGTGCTCGAACATCATGTCGATCTCGGCCGACGGTTCCGTAAACGGGAAATACGACGGGCGGAAGCGCACGAGGATGTCGTCGCGCTCGAAGAATTTCTTCAGGAAGTCGGTATAGACGCCCTTGAGGTCGGCGAAGCTGATGTTCTCGTCGATCCACAGCCCCTCGACCTGATTGAACATCGGCGAGTGGGTCGCATCGCTGTCGACGCGATACGTGCGGCCCGGCGCGATCACCTTGATCGGCGGGCGGTTCATGCGCGCGTAACGCACCTGCATCGGGCTCGTGTGCGTGCGCAGCAGCAGCTGGCGGCCGTCGGCATCCTTGCCTTCGACGTAGAAGGTGTCCTGCATCGAACGCGCCGGATGGTTCTCCGGGCTGTTCAGCGACGTGAAGTTGTACCAGTCGGTCTCGATTTCGGGACCGTCGGCCACGTCGAAGCCGATCGAGCGGAAAATCTGTTCGACGCGCTCCCACGTGCGCATCACGGGGTGCAGGCTGCCTGCGCCGGCGCCGCGGCCCGGCAGCGTCACGTCGATCGCCTCGGCGGCGAGGCGCTGGTTCAACAGCGCGTCGGCGAGCGCCTGGCGGCGTGCGGTCAGCGCGGCTTCAACCTGCTGCTTCGCGACGTTGATGCGTGCGCCTTCGGTCTTGCGTGCTTCGGGATCGAGCTTGCCGAGGCCCTTGAGCAACTCGGTCAGCGCACCCGACTTGCCGAGAAAGCGTGCTTTCTCGTTTTCGAGCGTGGTGATGTCGGCAGCCTGTTCGAAGGACTGCTGCGCGTCGGCGACAATCTGGTCCAGATCCATAGATCCCATCATTTCCAACGTCATTCGGTCTTGGCGAGCGAAACTGCTCCACCAAACAAAAAAGGGGCTCGGAAGAGCCCCGTTTTCGCTGCAGCGGCCGAGACTACCGGAACGTCGCTGCAACTAACCACGCAGTGCTAATTTCGCAATTAGGCTGCAACGGCGGCTTTCACCTGCTTGACGATCGCAGCAAAAGCAGCCTTGTCGAACACCGCCATGTCGGCCAGAACCTTACGGTCGAGTTCGATCGACGCCTTCTTCAGGCCGTTGATGAACACGCTGTAGGTCATGTCGTGCTGGCGAACTGCCGCGTTGATACGCGTGATCCACAGTGCGCGGAACACACGCTTCTTGTTGCGGCGATCGCGGTACGCGTACTGACCAGCGCGCATCACCGCCTGCTTGGCGATGCGGTAGACGTTATTGCGACGGCCGCGATAACCCTTGGCCAGGTTGATGATCTTCTTGTGGCGGGCCCGTGCGGTTACCCCACGTTTGACTCGAGGCATGTTTCTCTCCTTGGAGTATCAGTTGAGGGGTTACGCGAACGGCAGCATTGCGCGGACGGAGTTCAGATCGGAATCATGAACTGCCGTTGCGCCGCGCAGGTGACGCTTGTTCTTCGTGGTTTTCTTGGTCAGGATGTGACGCTTGAAGGCTTGACCGCGCTTGACGGTACCGCCCGGACGCACCACGAAGCGCTTTGCAGCACTCTTCTTGGTCTTCATCTTAGGCATGACGAACAACTCCAGTTTATTTGATGGCGATGGGTGTGCGGTTGGCTTGCGCCCTTGACCCGCCCTTCGAAACCCAGTCCACTTGTGTACGGCGAACCGCTTGCGCAGCCGCCGTCATTGTTGGTGCGCCGCCCTGACCGGGCCACGCACCGAACCACTTTCGAACCTGCGCGCGTGGCGCGCAGGCCCGTTACTTCTTTTTCTTCGGCGAGAGCACCATGATCATCTGGCGCCCTTCCATCTTCGGCATCTGCTCGACCTGGCCGACTTCCTCGAGATCCGTGCGCAGACGCTCAAGCATCCGCATGCCGATCTCCTGGTGAGCCATTTCGCGGCCGCGGAAACGCAACGTGATCTTCGTCTTGTCGCCCTCTTCGAGGAAGCGCACGAGATTGCGAAGCTTGACGTTGTAGTCACCGTCATCGGTACCCGGGCGGAATTTGACTTCCTTCACCTGGATGACCTTTTGCTTCAGCTTCGCTTCGTGCTGCTTCTTCGATTCCTGGTACTTGAACTTGCCGTAATCCATCAGACGGCAAACCGGCGGAACCGCTTGCGGCGCGATTTCCACCAGGTCAACATCCAGTTCTTCCGATTTACGGAAAGCATCAGCGAGTTTTACGATACCGAGCGGTTCGTTCTCGATCCCGACCAGACGCACTTCCGGCGCAGTGATTTCACCGTTGATGCGGTGCGACGACTTATCAGTAGCGATGTTACGTTTCCTCTAAAAATTAAAAAAACGAGCCGCGCTGCCAGGGCGGTTACTTGAACGAGCGCAGGTCTTCCTGCAGACGCTCAACGAAGGCTTCGATCGGCATAACGCCAAGATCGACGCCGCCACGGGCACGCACGGCTACCGTTTGCGCATCACGCTCCTTATCGCCCACGACGAGGAGATAAGGCACCTTTTCCAGCGTGTGCTCGCGTATTTTATAGCTAATCTTCTCGTTGCGCAAATCGGCCGCCACTCTAACCCCTTGTTTTTGCAACGATTGGGCCAGGGACTGCGCATATTCGGCCTGACTTTCGGCGATATTGAGCACAATTGCCTGGAACGGCGCGAGCCAGACGGGCATTGCACCAGCATGGTGCTCGATCAAAATGCCGAGGAAACGCTCCATCGAACCGACGATCGCGCGGTGCAACATCACCGGCCGGCGGCGGCTGTTGTCTTCCGCAACGTACTCGGCGCCGAGGCGCTCCGGCAGGACCATGTCGAGCTGCAGCGTGCCGCACTGCCACGAACGGCCGAGTGCATCCTTGATGTGGTACTCGATCTTCGGGCCGTAGAACGCGCCTTCACCCGGCAACTCTTCCCACGTGAGGCCGCAGGCCGTCAGCGCGTCGCGCAGGCCCTGCTCCGCGCGATCCCACGTCTCGTCCGTGCCCGCACGCTGCTCGGGACGCAGCGACAGCTTGATGTCGATGTGATCGAAACCGAAGTCCTTGTACACGCTCATGGCCAGCGTGTTGAACGCGATCGATTCCGAAATGAACTGGTCTTCCGTACAGAAGATGTGCGCATCGTCCTGCACGAAGCCGCGCACGCGCATCAGGCCATGCAGCGCGCCCGACGCCTCGTTGCGATGGCACGAACCGAATTCCGCGTAGCGCAGCGGCAGGTCGCGGTACGAGCGCAGGCCGTGCTTGAACACCTGGACGTGCCCCGGACAGTTCATCGGCTTGATCGCGTAGTCGCGCTTCTCCGACTCCGTCGTGAACATGTTCTCGCGGTAGTTCTGCCAGTGGCCCGACGCTTCCCACAGCGAGCGGTCCATGATCATCGGCGTCTTGATCTCGAGGTAGCCGGCTTCGTTCACGCGGCGGCGCATGTACTGCTCGACCTGCTGCCACAGCGCCCAGCCCTTCGGATGCCAGAACACCATGCCCGGCGACTCTTCCTGCATGTGGAACAGGTCGAGTTGCTTGCCGAGCTTGCGGTGGTCGCGCTTTTCCGCTTCCTCGAGCATGTGCAGGTATTGATCCTGGTCTTCCTTCTTCGTCCAGGCCGTCCCGTAGATGCGCTGCAGCTGCTCGTTCTTCGAGTCGCCGCGCCAGTACGCGCCCGCGACCTTCATCAGCTTGAAGACCTTCAGCTTGCCGGTCGACGGCACGTGCGGGCCGCGGCAGAGGTCGGTGAAGCCGCCGTGCGAGTACAGCTTGATTTCGTCACTTTGCGGAATCGATTCGATGATCTCGGCCTTGTACTTCTCGCCGAGGCTGCGGAAATAGCCGGCCGCCTCGTCGCGCGATACGACGCGGCGCGTCACCGGCTCGTCCTTCTTCGCGAGTTCCTGCATGCGCTTTTCGATCTTTTCCAGATCTTCAGGCGTAAACGGGCGGTTGTACGAGAAGTCGTAATAGAAGCCGTTGTCGATCACCGGACCGATCGTCACCTGCGCATCCGGATACAGATCCTTCACCGCATAGGCGAGCAAGTGCGCGGTCGAGTGACGAATGATGTCGAGACCGTCGGCATCCTTGTCCGTGACGATCGCGAGCGATGCGTCGCGATCGATGACCGTGGACGTATCGACCAGCTCGCCATCGAGCTTGCCACCAAGCGCAGCCTTCGCAAGGCCGGGACCGATCGAGGCCGCAACCTCGGCAACTGTCACCGGATGCTCGTATTGTCGAACTGAGCCGTCAGGCAAGCGTATCGAAACCATAGCAATCTCCGTGATGCCGACAGTGGGCGGCAAACCAAGCACGCGATATCAAAGTCACGCGCGAAAATTTCGCGACAAAAAAAATGCGGCCCCGCTTTCGAGGGGCCGCATTCGATACTTCACTCAAACTGAAAGGGCGAAAACGTTCCTCGACTAGCGTCGCTCCGAAAAGGTTTCGGTCAACGTTCGCGGTGTCATAACCGTATTCGCCTTGTTCGCGTTGAGTTATTTACTTCATCGAACACCCGAAAAACCGGGCATTCTCAATTCGTTGGTAGGCTCGATTGGACTCGAACCAACGACCCCCACCATGTCAAGGTGGTGCTCTAACCAGCTGAGCTACGAGCCTAGAGAAGCTAAGATTATATGGAGCCAACGCAGACTTGGCAAGCGTTTTTATGCGGCCGCAGCAAAATGATCGGGCTCCAACCCCATTACAGGGACATCAAGCCTTGCGCCCCGCCCGCACGACGCCCGGCACTTCGCCGAGCAGCGTGCACGCCCGCTGCACCTGCGCGGAATTCGACACCTCGACCGTGAACTGCATGAATGCCGCGTTGCGGCGGCTCTGCGTCTTCACGCCCACCACGTTCATCTTCTCGCGCGCGAACACTTCAGAGATATCGCGCAGCAGGCCTTGCCTGTCGCTCGCCTCGATCATCAGGTCGACCGGATAGACGGACACACCACGGCCGCCCAGCACGTCGGCCGACCAGGTCGTCTGCAGTACGCGCTCCGGCGCCCGCTCGGCCATCCGCCGGAACGTCGGGCAGTCGCTGCGGTGGATCGACATCCCCTTGCCGCGCGTCACGAAACCACTGATCGGGTCGGGCGGCGCCGGACGGCAGCAGCGCGCAAGCTGCGTCAGCAACGCATCGACACCGACCACCAGCACGCCGGTCGACGCGCCGTGCGCGACGCTCGCCCCGCTGCTGCGCTTCTCGAAATCGGCGGGCGCCTCGGGCGCATGGTCGGGCGGCGGCGCATCGGACAGCGCGTGCTCGACGTTGCGCAGGCTGAATTCCTCCTTGCCGACGACCGAGAACAACTCATCGGGCGACTTGAAGCCGAGCTTCGCGGCCAAATTGTCGAGGTTGACCGACGTCTTGCCCTCGCGCTGCAGCGTCTTTTCGACGAGCGCGCGACCATGCGCGATGTTCTCTTCCTGCTCGATCGAGTTGAACCACGCACGCACCTTCTGTCGCGCGCGCGGGCTCTTCAGGTAGCCGAGCTGCAGGTTCAGCCAGTCGCGCGACGGCCCGCCCTCCTTCACCGCGACGATCTCGACCGTCTGGCCGTTGGCGAGCGACGTGTTCAGCGGCACCATCACGCCGTCGACGCGCGCGCCGCGGCAGCGATGGCCAAGCTCGCTGTGCAGGTGATACGCGAAATCGACCGGCGTCGCGCCCTGCGGCAGCGCGATCACGCGCGCCTGCGGCGTCAGCACGTAGATATGGTCGTCGTCGAGCGATGTCTCGCGCAGTTGCGCCCACGCCTTGTCGCCCGAGACTTCGGTGCCGTCCTCGACGTCGTCCTTCCATGCGAGCAGCTGGCGCAGCCACGCGATCTTCTCGTCGTACTTGTCGCTCGCCGAGAACTGGCCGCCATAGCCGCGCGCGCCCGCTTCCTTGTAGCGCCAGTGCGCGGCGACGCCGTACTCCGCGAAGCGGTGCATTTCCTGCGTGCGGATCTGTACTTCGAACGCGCGACCGTCGTCGCCGATCACGACCGTATGCAGCGACTTGTAGCCGTTCGGCTTGGGACGCGAGATGTAATCGTCGAATTCCTTCGGCACCGGCTGCCACAGGTGATGCACGATGCCGAGCACCGCGTAGCAATCCTTGATGTCCGGCACGATCACGCGGAATGCGCGCACGTCGTACAGCTCGGAGAAGTCGAGCTCCTTGCCGCGCATCTTGCGCCAGATGCTGTAGATGTGCTTCGGCCGACCGCTCACGTCGGCCGGGATGTGCGCTTCCGCCAGTTCGTGCTGCAGCCGCTCGATCGCCTGCGCGACGTACGCCTCGCGTTCGATGCGCTTTTCGTCGAGCAGCTTGGCGATGCGCTTGTAGGTGACCGGATCCTCGAAGCGGAACGCGAGGTCCTCGAGCTCCCACTTCAGTTGCCAGATACCGAGACGGTTCGCGAGCGGCGCATAGATCTCGAGCGTCTCGCGCGCGACGTCGGGGGGCGGGTCGATCTTCGCCGCCGCGTAGTAGCGCAGCGACTGCAGCCGCGACGCCAGCCGGATCAGCACCACGCGGATGTCCTGCGCGAACGCGAGCAGCATCTTGCGCAGCGCCTCGATCTGCGTGCGCCGCTCTTCCGCGGCGTCGCGCCCGGCGTCGGGCATCGCGTTCTGCGCGGCGCGCAGGCTCACGGTGCCGAGCCGCAGCAGCTTGCGCACGTCGGATACGAGCCGCGCAACCTCTTCGCCGAAGCGTTCGGTCAACTCCCGCTCCGGGTCGTTCAGGTGCGGCGTCAGCACGAACAGCGCAGCCGCCTGCATCGCGTGCGGGTCGACGTTCAGCGTGCGCATGATCGACGCCGTGCCCGCCGAATGATCGGCGAGCAACTCGCCCGTCGACAGGCGCGCGTCGCCGGCCCGCTCGCGCACGAACGCGAGCACGTCGTCGAACGACGGCGCCGCGACGGAAGAAGCGGAAACGGACTCGGTCATTGCACGGCCTGGCGTATTGCGGTCATCGTGATGCTTCGCTCAGCTCCGCTGCGCGGCGACGACAACGATCTCGACGAGCAGCGCCGGATCCGCGAGCTTCGCCTCGACGGTCGCGCGCGGCGGCGTATTGCCGGGCGCGACCCACGCGTCCCACTCCGCATTCATGCCTTCGAAGTTCGCGAGATCCGAAATGTAGATCTGCACCGACAGCAGATGCGCCTTGTCGCTGTTCGCTTCGGCGAGCAGGCGGTCGATGTGGCCGAGCACTTCGCGCGTCTGGCCCTTGATGTCCTGGGTGGTGTCTTCGGCAATCTGGCCGGCCAGATACACGGTACCGTTGTGGATCGCGGTTTCGGAGAGACGGGCCCCGACGTGGTGACGAATGACTGCCATGGAATGTTCCGGTCGTGTGAGTAGGTGAAGTATCGGCGACGACACGGCCCGCGTGCCGCCGAACCGCATATTATGACGCGTTTATGCGCCGCCTTCGACGAAAAACCGGCGGGCGAGCGCAATCTGGTCGGCACTGATGAACGCCGGCGCATGGCCCGCGTCCTGGATCTCGGCTTGCGTCACGTGCCGGCCGCGCCGCACCATCTCGGCCGCCGTGTCGCGCGACAGCAGGTCGGAACGCTCGCCGCGCACGACCAGCAGCGACGCATCGGTGGTCTCGATCGCGCGCCACAGCGCGGCCTCGCCGAGCGCGGCCAGTTCGGGCGTCGTCGCCTTGAACGGCTCCGCGATGCGCGGATCGTAGCGCATCGTCCAGCCGCCGTCGGGCAACTCGCGCAGCAACGGCCCGTTGATCTCGCGCCACTCGTCGCCGCTCAATGCGCCGAACGGCAGCGACAGCGACGTCAGATAGTCGATGCCCTCCTGCTCCGTCGCGAAGCGCGGCTGCACGCCGAGGTATTCGCCGATGCGCGTCAGCGAATCGGGTTCGATGCGCGGGCCGACGTCGTTGACGATCATCCGGCGCAGCGGCGAACCGGGCAGCCCCGCGAGCGCCATGCCGATCAGCCCGCCCATCGACGTGCCGAACCAGTCGACCGACTCGACGTCGAGCCGCGCGATCAGCGTCACCATGTCGGCCACGTACTGCGGAATCGCATAAAGCCGCGGATCGGCGAGCCAGTCGGAGCGCCCGCGCCCGACGACGTCGGGGCAGACGACGCGATACGTATCGGACAGCGCGGCGGCGAGCCGGTCGAAGTCGCGCCCCGAACGGGTCAGGCCGTGCACGCAGAGCAGCACGCGCGGATTGGCGGGGTCGCCCCATTCGGTATAGGCGACGTGGTGAAGGCCTGCGGCGCTCGCACACTGCACCCGTCGCTGACGGGGAACCGGAGGATTCGCTGAGGTTGTTGGCATCGTTGGCATCCTGTCGAACGTGGACGGTGCGGCGGGCAATGCTTGCACCACCCGATGCAAACGATTGTAAACCGCTTCTTAACGGCGGGTCGTCACGCGCCTGCGGTCATCCGGCGCATCGTTCGCACCGGCTCACGCGCCGCGGCGCCACGAGGCGCGCAACTGCTCGCGCAGGAAGTCGATGAACGCCCGCACGCGCAACGGCACGTGACGCCCGCCGGGATAGACTGCATGAAGCGGCGCCGCGGGTGCGGCGAATGCCGGCAGCACGCGGACGAGCCGGCCCGCGTCGAGGTCGGCACCGACATCCCAGATCGACTTCAGCGCGATGCCCGCGCCCTCCAGCGCCAACGTACGAGCCGCACCGCCGTCGTTCGTCAGCAGCGCGGCCGTCACTTCGACCGCAACCGCGCCCTGTACACCGTCGAACCGCCACTCCGCACGCGGCTGGTCGCCCATCACGATGCATCGGTGCATGCGAAGCTCGGCGGGATGGGCCGGCAGCCCGTGCACGGCGAGATAGCTCGACGACGCGCACAGCACGCGATGATTCGGCGCCAGCTCGCGCGCGATCATCGTCGAATCGGCGAGGCTGCCGATCCGCACGGCAACGTCGATGTCCTGCGCGAGCAGATCCACGATCGCGTCGGTCAGCATCAGGTGCACGGTCAACTCCGGATGTTGCCGTTGAAACGCGGCGACGAGCGGCGCGATCCGCAGCCGGCCGAGTTCGCCGGGCGCCGTCAGGCGCAGCACGCCGCTGACCGTGCCGCGACGATCGCTCATCAGCGTTTCGGCGCGATCGACCTCGGCCAGGATGCGCAGCACCTGCGCATGGAACTGCGCACCGTCGTCGGTCAGCGTCTGCTGTCGCGTCGTCCGGTGCAGCAGACGCACGCCGAGCTGCGACTCGAGATGCGCGAGCCGCTTGCTGACGACGGACAGCGACAAGTCCAGCTCGCGCGCCGCCGCGGACAGGCTACCGGCCGACACGATTCTCGCGAAGGTATCGAGCGCCGGGAGATCGTCGATCAGCATCGCGGCACCCGCTTCGCCTCGCCCTTTCTTTTTTTCGAATAATCCATTCGCTTTTAGACCGTATTTGTGTTCAGAACGGAAACCTACCATACCTGTTCCGCGTCGTCCCGCGAGGCCATTCACAGGACATCCGAAACCATGTCGATCCTTCCTTCGAACGTGCGCCCGATCACCCGCGTCATCGCCGCGGCGGCCTGCGTCGCCGCGCTGTCGCCTGTCGCGGCCCGCGCCGCCGACCTTCTCGACCCACACGGCCTGACCGTCGCGACCGACGTGCCGGCTACGCAGGCGCGCGCGCAGATCCTCGCCGCGCGTCGCTACGGCACGTTCTGGGATACCGGTGATGCGACCCTCGCCCGCGCTGCACTCGCGGCCGATTTCGTCGACCGGACGTTGCCGGCCGGCCGTGAACAAGGCGTAGCGGGGCCACTCGCGGCGTCCAGGACGATGCGCACGGCCATCCCGGACCTGCATTGCGACATCGAACAGATGATCGTGGCGGGCGACCGTGTCGTCGTGCACCTGCACTTTCGCGGCCATTTCACCGGCACGTTCAACGGAACGACCGGAAGCGGACAGGCGATCGACTTCATCGCGACCGACATCTACCGCATCGTCCAAGGTCGGATAGCGGAAAACTGGCACATCGAGGACAACCTGACGCTGATGCGTCAGCTCGGGCTCGTCGGCTGACGGAGGGGACGATGACTGACAGCGACTACGATTCTTCGGCGATGCGTCCGGCGCGCCGCAAGTTTCTTGCACAAGCAGGCGCCGGGGCGGCCGCCGGCATCGCGATGGCCGCGGGCGCCTCCCGGTCGGCAACTGCCGCGCCGATATCGGATGCTGCCGGGACGAACGCCAGCGGGTTCTGGCCGGACAACACGCGGCTCGCCATCTCGATCTCGATGCAGTTCGAGGCCGGCGGACAACCGCCCAAGGGCGCGGACAGCCCGTTCCCGTCCGTCGAGTTTCCACCGTCGGTCCCGGTCGACCTCGCGTCGGCCACGTGGTTCGCATATGGCTACCGTGAGGGGATCCCGCGTCTTCTCGACCTGTGGGACCGGCATGGCGTGAAGGTCACGTCGCACATGATCGGGGAAGCCGTGCGCCGGCATCCCGAACTGGCACGCGAGATCGTGTCGCGCGGCCACGAAGCGGCCGCGCACGGCCCGACCTGGCGGTCGCAATTCGCGATGAGCCGCGACGACGAGCGCCGCTTCCTCACCGAAGCCCGCGACATGGTCGAAGCGGCGACGGGACGGCGCCCGATCGGCTACAACTGCAACTGGCTGCGGCGCGGACCGCACACGCTGCCGCTGCTGCAGGAACTCGGCTACGTGTATCACATCGACGACGTCAGCCGCGACGAGCCCTTCATCGAAACCGTCGACGGCCGCGATTTCGCGGTCGTTCCATACACGTTGCGCAACAACGACATCCTGCTGATCGAAGGCCGCAATTACTCGCCGACGATGTTTCTCGAGCAGATCAAGCTCGATTTCGACCAGTTGTACGCGGAAGCCGGCCAGCGGCGACGATTGATGTCGATCAGCGCGCACGACCGGATCAGCGGCACGCCGCAGATGGTCCGCGCCTGGGACGCGTTCCTGCACTACGCTCGATCGCATCCGGGCGTTGCCTTCATGCGCAAGGACGACATCGCCCGCTTTGCCCTGCGCAGCCCGTCGACGTTGCGCGAAGCCGAAACGATCTGACCGGATTGCGCTCACCTGCTCACCTCCTCACCTCGGAAGGACCACCATGAACGATTCACTCCACGGAAAGAAGGTACTCGTCGTCGGCGGCAGCTCCGGCATCGGTGCCGCCGCCGCGACCGCATTCGCACGACTCGGCGCTGTCGTGACGATCGCATCGCGCAACCCGGACAGGGTCGATGCAGATGCCGCGCCGGGCGCGCAAGTACGCACCGAAGCGCTCGACATCACGGATACGGCGGCCGTCGATGCGTTCTGCGCGCGCGCCGGCCAGTTCGACCACGTCGTGATTTCGGCCGCGAAGACAGCGACAGGCCCGATCCGCGCGCTGCCGCTTGCCGACGCGCAGGCCGCGATGGACAGCAAGTTCTGGGGCGCATACCGCGTCGCACGCTCGATCGATATCGCACCCGGCGGTTCGCTGACGTTCGTGTCGGGCTACCTAAGCGTGCGACCGAACGCGTCGTCGGTACTGCAGGGGGCCATCAACGCGGCACTCGAGGCGCTCGCCCGCGGCCTTGCGCTCGAGCTGTCGCCCGTGCGGGTGAATACCGTATCACCGGGCCTGATCGCGACGCCGCTGTGGGACAAGCTCGCCCCCGATGCGCGCGACGCGATGTACGCGGGCGCCGCGCAGCGCCTCCCGGCACGCCGCGTGGGCCAGCCGGAGGACGTCGCGAATGCGATCGTGTATCTGGCGGCAACGCCTTATGCAACCGGCTCGACGGTGCTGATCGACGGCGGCGGCGCGATCGCGTGATTAGCGTGATTCGGGTGACGTATGCGGTCATGACAAAACGCCCCGCGTTCCACAGGGGAACGCGGGGCGTCGAGCGTCGAGACGAAAGGCCGGCGCTTACGCGACCGCGCTCACGTCGAGCGGCGCGCCCGTCTTTGCCTGGATCTCTTCCGCGCTTACGCCGTCGGCGAGTTCGAGCACCTTCAGGCCGGCCGGCGTCACTTCGATCACGCCGAGATCGGTGATGATCAGGTCGACCACGCCGACACCCGTCAGCGGCAGGTTGCATTCGTCGAGGATCTTGTGCTGGTCGCCCTTCGCGACATGCTCCATCAGCACGACGACGCGCTTCACGCCCGCGACGAGGTCCATCGCGCCGCCCATCCCCTTGATCATCTTGCCCGGGATCATCCAGTTCGCGAGGTCGCCCTTCTTGCTGACCTGCATCGCGCCGAGGATCGCGAGGTTGATGTGGCCGCCGCGAATCATCGCGAACGAATCGGCCGACGAGAAGATCGACGAGCCCGGCAACGTCGTGACGGTCTGCTTGCCGGCGTTGATCAGGTCGGCGTCGACCTCGTCCTCGGTCGGCGACGGGCCGATGCCGAGCAGCCCGTTCTCCGACTGCAGCCACACTTCGACGCCTTCCGGCACGTGGTTCGCGACGAGCGTCGGCAGGCCGATGCCGAGGTTCACATAGAAGCCGTCCTGCAGTTCCTTCGCCGCGCGCGCGGCCATCTGGTCACGATTCCAGGCCATGTCAGTCTCCTTTCGCGCGTACGACGCGTTGTTCGATGCGTTTTTCGGGCGTCGCGTTCAGCACGATGCGCTGCACGAAGATCCCCGGCGTGTGGACATGGTCCGGATCGAGTTCGCCGTTCTCGACGATCTCCTCGACTTCCGCCACGGTGATCTTGCCCGCCATCGCGCACATCGGGTTGAAGTTGCGCGCGGTGCGGCGATAGATCAGGTTGCCGGACTTGTCGGCCTTCCATGCCTTCACCAGCGCGACGTCGGCCGTCAGCGACGGCTCGAGCACGTAGTGGCGATCGCCGAACTGGCGCGTTTCCTTGCCTTCCGCGATCACGGTGCCGTAGCCGGTGTTCGTGAAAAAGGCGGGGATGCCGGCGCCGCCCGCGCGCAGCTTCTCGGCGAGCGTGCCCTGCGGCGTGAATTCGAGCTCGAGTTCGCCGGCCAGGTACTGGCGCTCGAACTCCTTGTTCTCGCCGACGTACGACGAGATCATCTTCCGGATCTGGCGCGTTTCCAGCAACAGGCCGAGACCGAAGCCGTCGACGCCTGCGTTGTTGCTGATGCAGGTGATGCCCTTGACGCCGGAATCGCGCAGCGCCGCGATCAGCGCCTCGGGAATCCCGCACAGGCCGAAGCCGCCCACCGCGAAGGTCTGTCCGTCGCGGACGATCCCTTCCAGCGCGGCGGCCGCGCTTGGATAGACTTTGTTCATCTGTATGTCCCTTCCTCTATGGAAACCAGCAAAACCGGTTCACGCGCCCACTGGGCCGCAAGCCCGCCGCATCATTCTATGCATGCACGGCGATACCTGCGTCGAGGCGCGCTGTTTTTATATCGCGGCAAACCGCCGCGAGATGCCTGAAAGGGTACGATGTGACGCCGATACGGCACAATACGCAAAAATACATAAGCATTTGCCTCCGCTTGCCCGCGCCATGCCCGCTCTCGATTACCAGACTGCCTTTCACCTCGCGCCGCTCGGCCTCGTGATGTCGCGCGACCGCGTGATCGAGGACTGCAACGACGCGCTCGCGGCGATCTTCCGCTGCGCGCGGGCCGATCTGATCGGCAAGTCGTACGAGGTGCTGTATCCGTCGCCGGACGAATTCCAGCGCATCGGCGAGCGCATCTCGCGCGTGATGATCGCGAACGGCACCTACGCCGATGACAGAATCATGAAACGGGCCGACGGCGAGCTGTTCTGGTGCCACGTGACGGGCCGCGCGCTCGACCGCACCGCGCCGCTCGCGGCGGGCGTCTGGACCTTCGAGGACTTGAGCGCGACGCGCCGGGTCGCCGTCGAGCTGACGCCGCGCGAACGCGAGATCGCCGCGCAGCTCGCGACCGGCAAGACCAGCAAGCAGATCGGGCGCGTGCTCGACATCAGTTCGCGCACGGTCGACATCTATCGGGCGCGGCTGATGCGCAAGTACGGCACGAACAATACGCCGGAGCTGCTGCAGCGCCTGCTCGGCCAGTAAGACGCGCCCCGGAATGGCAATCGGCCGCGTGAAGCGGCCGATTCGGGAGATCATCGGGAAATGGCGACACACCGGGCGCCGGCTTCGGCGCCGTCGCGCTCAGCCGACCTGCGCCGCGAGCGCGCGCTCGATCGTATCGCGCAGCAGTTGCGGCAGCGGCACCGACTTGCCGAGCGCGTAGTCGACCCACACGCAGCGCGCGTTGCCGCGCGCATACACGTGCTGCGGATCGTCCGCGCGCGTCAGCTCGAAACCGGTGTCGAAGCTGCTGCGGCCCGGCTTCGCGGCCGACATCTTCGCGATCACGTCGCCCGGATAGTGCAGTTGCTTCAGGAACTCCATCGACGCCGTGACGATCACGGGCCCCTGCCCCTCGCCGTTGCCGCCCGCGATGCCGAGTTCCTCGAACCACGAGATCCGCGCCTGTTCCATGTAGCGGAAATAGACCGTGTTGTTCACGTGGCCGAACGCATCCATGTCGCCCCAGCGGATCGGCATCGACATTTCAAATACGGGGGAATATTCGCTCATTGCAGTCTTCTTTGTTGCTGAATGTCATCCAGTCAGGCGAGGCCGAAGCCATCGTCGGCGGAGATAATCGAGCCATTGATGAACTGCGACTCGTCGGCCGCGAGCAACAACAACAGCCCGTCGAGATCCTGCGGCTTGCCGACGCGCCGGCGCGGCAGCATCGACTGCAGCTTCTGGCCCTGCTCGGTTTCCCACAGGTAATGATTGATTTCGGTATCGATATAGCCCGGACAGATCGCGTTGACGTTGATCCCGTGGCGGCCCCATTCGAGCGCCATCGCGCGCGTCATCTGCACGACCGCCGACTTGCTCATCGCATACAGCCCGATCTGCGGAAACACGCGCAGCCCCGCCACCGACGCGATGTTGATGATCCGGTAAGGCGGTTTGCCGTTGCCGTTCGCGCGCATGATCATCCGCTTCGCGACTTCCTGCGCGACGAAAAACGCGCCGCGCGTATTGGTGTCGAACACGAACTCGAAATCGGACGGCGTGACGTCGACGAGCTTCTGCATCGTCGAGACGCCCGAATTGTTCACGAGGATGTCGATCGTGCCGGCTTCCGTCTCCGCGTGCGCGATGGCCGCCTTGATGCTCTGCACGTCGGTGACATCGAGCGACACCACGTGCGCGGCACCGCCCGCCGCCTCGATCTCCGCGCGCAGTTCCTTCAGGCGCTCGACGCGGCGGCTCGCGAGCACGACCTTCGCGCCGGCCTGCGACAGCACCTGCGCAAAGCGTTGCCCGAGGCCGCTCGATGCGCCCGTGACCAACGCGACCTTGCCTTCCAGATTGATCGATCGACCCATTGCACATCCCCTTTCGATGTCGTTTCGCCGCCGCGGGCGCCCTGTCCCACGCAGCATAACCCTAGCACATAAAATAGAACGATCGTGCTAATGTATCCGCATGCTGTTGCGGCAAGCGTTTCGTTTCGCAGACAATACGCTCCCGAATAAAAGCATTCTAACGGTTAGAGGAACGCCAATGACCCCCGCAAGCCTCATCGAGCAATACGGCCCGCGCGAATCGATGGAATACGACGTCGTGATCGTCGGCGGCGGCCCGGCCGGGCTGTCGGCCGCGATCCGGCTCAAGCAGCTGGCCGCCGAGAAAGGCACCGAGATCGGCGTGTGCGTGCTCGAGAAGGGTTCCGAGATCGGCGCGCACATCCTGTCGGGCGCGGTGATGGACCCGCGCGCGATCACCGAGCTGTTCCCCGACTGGAAGGAACAGGGTGCGCCGTTGAACGTCGAGGTGACCGAAGACCGCTTCCTGTTCCTGTCCGAGAGCAGCGCGGTCACCACGCCGAACTGGGCGCTGCCCGACAACTTCAAGAACCACGGCAACTACGTGATCTCGCTGGGCAACGTCACGCGCTGGCTCGGCCAGCAGGCGGAAGCGCTGGGCGTCGAGATCTTCCCGGGCTTCCCGGCCGCGGAGATTCTCTACAACGACGACGGTTCCGTGAAAGGCGTCGCCACCGGCAACATGGGCGTAGGCAAGGACGGCGAGCCGACCGAGAACTTCCAGCTCGGCATGGAACTGCACGCGAAGTACACGCTGTTCGCCGAAGGCTGCCGCGGTCATCTTGGCCGCCAACTGATCTCGAAGTTCAAGCTCGACGCGAACGCCGATCCGCAGGCGTACGGGATCGGCATCAAGGAACTGTGGGAAATCGATCCGGCGAAGCACAAGCCGGGCCTCGTGATCCACACGGCCGGCTGGCCGCTGAAGTCCGATACGTACGGCGGCTCGTTCCTGTATCACATGGACAACAACCAGGTCGTGGTCGGCTTCGTGGTCGGCCTGGGCTACACGAACCCGTACCTGTCGCCGTTCGAGGAGTTCCAGCGCTACAAGACGCACCCGTCGATCCGCGCATTCCTGGAAGGCGGCAAGCGTGTGTCGTACGGCGCGCGGGCGATCACGGCCGGCGGCCTGCTGTCGCTGCCGAAGACGGTGTTCCCGGGCGGCGCGCTGATCGGCGACGACGCGGGCTTCCTGAACGCATCGCGGATCAAGGGCAGCCACGCGGCGATCAAGACCGGCATGCTGGCGGCGGACGCCGCGTTCGACGCGTTGCAGGCCGGTCGCCAGAGCGATGAGCTCAACGCGTATCCGGACGCCTTCAGGCAATCGTGGCTGTACACGGAGCTGTACCGCGCGCGCAACTTCAAGCAGTGGATGGCGAAGGGTCTCTACCTCGGCACGCTGATGGTCGGGCTCGAGCAGAAGTTGATGGGCGGCAACGTGCCGTGGACGCTGCACCACAAGCATGCGGACCACGAGATGCTGAAGCCGGCATCGCAGTGCACGCCGATCGAGTACCCGAAGCCGGACGGCAAGCTGACGTTCGACCGGCTGTCGTCGGTGTTCATCTCGAACACGAACCACGAGGAGAACCAGCCGGCGCACCTGACGCTGAAGGACGCGAGCGTGCCGGTGAACGTGAACCTGCGCACCTACGCGGGACCGGAGGCGCGCTTCTGCCCGGCGGCCGTGTACGAGTTCGTGAAGAACGACGACGGCAGCGACCGCCTCGTGATCAACGCGCAGAACTGCGTGCACTGCAAGACCTGCGACATCAAGGACCCGACGCAGAACATCGTGTGGGTCACGCCGGAAGGCGGCGGCGGGCCGAATTATCCGAACATGTAACTGCCGAAGAACGCCGCCTCGCGCGGCGTTTTTTTTCGTCGGTTCGACGTTCGACATTCGACGCCGCCCGGCTCTCCATCGGGCGCGCGACTCATGCACCGCGCCCGTATCGGCTGCGCTAACGCGCCGCGATCCGCCGACGGAAATGCTCGGTACCGGACACGATCTTGTCGAGCACCGCGTCGAGCGCCCAGAAGCGCTCGCGCACGTCGTAGTCGATCGCACGGCAACGAATCGATCCGAACGTGCCGATCCGTTGGTGATAGATCTTCGCAAGCGCCGGGTAGCCCAGCGCTTCCGACACCGCCGAGAGCACCAGGAACGTCGACAACTCGTCGGCCAGCGCCGGATCCGAGCCGCCCTGCGTGCGCAACCATCGGTACAGGTCGGGATGGAAGTTGGTGAACACGCCGTTGAAACCGGCCGAACCCGCCTTCATCGCATCCCATGCGATCGCGGCGTTCGCATTGAGGATCTTCAGCGGCGACCCCGCGGCGAGTGCGACGCGTCGCTTCACCGTCTCCAGATCGCAGCTCACGTCCTTCAACATCACGAAGCGGCCGGTGTCGATGCACGCACGCAGTTCGTCATCGGACAGCAGTCGCCGATAAGGCGCCGGACATTCGTACAAACCGAGCGGCAGATCCGACGGCAACCGGGCGAGCAGCTTGTGAAGATGGTCGAGAAGCGCCGCGCTGCCCTTGCGCTGCGGATCGAGGCGGTTGGTCACGAGCACGACGCCCTGCGCCCCCGATTCCGCCGCGGCACGCAGCTCGGCGACCTGCGCATCCAGATCGTCGCTGATGTGCCCGGACGCGACGACGGGCACGCGCCCGGCCACCCGCTCGACCACGAAACGCGCGAGTTCCGCACGCTCGGCAAGACTCAGGAATTGCATCTCGCTCGATTGCGCGACCGCGAACAGCGCATCCGAGCCGTGCGCCAGATACCATTCGACGAGTCGCTCGAGGCCCGCGTAGTCGATCGCGCCGGCGTCGTCGAACGGCGTCAGCATCACCGGTACGATCCCCTCGATGGTTGCGCTCGATTGCCGATGTGGTTGCATCTGTTTCTCCTTCCTTCAGTGAATACGGGGGTGTAGCCGACGGACTCAGGCCGGCAGCGGTCCGGGCGCGGCGCTCGCGGACTGCTCGGGAATCGGTTTGCGCACCAGCAGCAGGTAAGCCATCGCGCCGGCGAATGCGATTGCCGCCGCCGTCAGCAGCGCGGGCACGAACGACCACCTCTGCGCGATGACCCCCGTCAGGATCGGCGCGAGCGCACCGCCGATGAAACCGCCGAAATTCTGGATCGCGCCGAGCGATGCGACACGGCTCGGCGGGGCGGCCGCCGTCGCGAGCGCCCACGAGCATGCCGACGCCGCATTGGCGAGAAAGATCACGACCGAGATGCATGCGAGCGCGACCGTGTTGCTCTGCACGAGCGCGGCCGGAATCGTGAACGCGACCATCCCGAGCATCGCGACGACCACCGCGTTGCGCCGGCTCACGACCGGCGAGCGGCTGCGGCGCGTCACCAGATCCGAGAGCCAGCCGGCAACGAGCGAACCGACGAACCCGCACAGGAACGGCACGGATGCCGCAAACCCGGTGCGCACGAGGCTCATGTGACGCTCCATCGTCAGGTACCCCGGCAGCCAGGTCAGGTAGACCCAGTTCAGATACACGGAACCGAAGAATCCGAGCAGCATGCCCCAGGTCGTGCCGTGCGAAAACAGGCTGCGCCAGTCGGCGAAGGTCAGTTTCGGCATCGCGACGGCCGTCTGCGCATCGGTATCGAGATACGCGCGTTCCGCCGCGGTCAATTGCGCGCGCGCCGGATCGCGGTACAACGCAAACCAGACGACGGCGACGACGAGGCCGAGCGCACCCGTCACGACGAATGCCCAGCGCCAGTTGAACGATGCGACGAGCACCGCGAGCAGCAATGGCGCGAGTGCGGTGCCGAGCGGCGACGCCGCGTTGAAGATCCCGGTCGGCGTACCGCGCGCGCGCAACGGAAACCAGTTGCTCACCACCCGCGCCGCCGACGGGAACTGCGGCGCCTCGCCGATGCCCAGCACGATGCGCGCGACGATGAACCAGCCGAAGGTGGACACGATGCCGCCCGATGCCTGCGCGAGCGACCAGACGATCAGCCCGATGCCGAGCAGCCGGCGCGGCCCGATGCGATCGACGAGTCCGCCGACCGGGAACTGGCACAGCGCGTAGCTCCACGAGAACGCCGACAGCAGCAAGCCCATCTGCGAGAGCGACAGCCCGAGATCGCCCCGGATTGCCGAACTCGCGACGGCCAGCGTGCCGCGGTCGAGATAGTTGACGATCCCGCTCGCCATCAGCAGCGCGAGCGCAATACGTTGTCCGCGCCGGATACGTGGCGGCGCAGTCGGAACAGCATGATTCTCGTTCATTGCGTTTGTCTCCATGTCCTGAATGGTTTCCGGGCCTCGGTCTGTTCCGTCTTCGCGGAATCTATGCGGCCCCACGCTCCACTTCCTCGCGTGTCGGAATCGACGTCTGCGCGCCGTGGCGCGTGACGCTGATCGCGGCCGCACGCTGTCCGAACGCGATCGCGTCGTCCATCGACGCGCCGCTCGCCCGGGCGGCCGCGAAGCCGCCGACGAAGGTATCGCCGGCCGCCGTCGTATCGACGGCGACCACCGCCATCGCCCGATGGCGGCCGCTCCCTGCACTTCCGCGCCAGCAGACGCCGCGCGCGCCCAGCGTGACCAGCACGTTGCCGACACCCTTCGCGCGCAGCGCGTCGGCGGCCCGCACCGCCGACGCGTCGTCGCCGACGGCAATGCCGGTCAGCGACTCCGCTTCCGTTTCGTTGACGACGAGATAGTCGATGCGGGCCAGCAATGCGTCGAACAGCGGCCGGGCCGGCGCCGGATTGAGCAGCACCGGCGTGCGATGCGCGATCGCATTGCCGATGGCGCGCGCGACGGTCTCGATCGGCACCTCGAGCTGGCACACCATCAGCGCCGCGCCGGCGATCGCGTCGCGCGCCCGGTCGATCAATTCGGCATCGAGGCGCGCGTTTGCACCGGGCACGACGACGATGCTGTTCGCGCCGTGCGCATCGACCGTGATCGTCGCGACCCCGGTTGCCTCGCCGTCGATCCGGTGCAGATGCGTCACGTCGATGCGCTCCGCCGCCAGCGCGTCGTGCAGACGTGCGCCGAACGCATCGTTGCCGACGCAGCCGATCATCGCGACCGACGCACCGAGGCGCGCGGCGGCCACCGCCTGGTTCGCCCCCTTGCCGCCGTGAACGGTCTGGAACGTGGTGCCGAGCAGCGTTTCGCCCGGCACGGGCAGCCGCGGCGCATGCGTGACGAGGTCGACGTTGACGCTGCCGACGACAGCGATCCAGGGTGGTCTGGTGTGGATCATCATCGAATGTAATCGCTTACATTTTCGACGTACAAAATGGCCTGATCGGCCTTCGTCGACGAAAACTTCACGATGCGGTTGAAATCTGTGTCTGACATAATACGGAGTAGCATCAAGATAGCGCTTACATTCTCACAGGCGAGACCGGGATTGCAAGCGGGACCACGATGAATCGAGGGTAAACGATGGCGTTTTTGACCACGCGCGGAGCCTGCAGGGCAGCCGCGCCCGGGGATAACCGATGAGTACGCCTTCATCCGGCGGTGGCGCGGCTCGCGCGCGCCGCGGCAGCGGCCGGTCGGTGCTCGGCGACGTCGCGAAACTCGCCGGCGTGTCGACCGCGACCGTTTCGCGCGTCTACAACGATCCCGGCAAGGTCTCGGCCGACGTGCAGCAGCGCGTGCGCGACGCGGCACGTGCGCTGAACTGGATTCCCAACGCAGCCGGCCGCGCACTCGCCTCCACGCGCACCCACATCACCGGGGCGATCATTCCGACGCTCGACGACCAGGTGTTCGCATCGCAGGTAGCGGGCATGCAGGCGGTCATGGCCGAGCATGGCATCACCCTGTTCCTGGGCTGCTCGAATTACGATCCGGCGCAAGCGCTCGCGCAGGTGCGCGCGATGCTGTCGCGCGGCGTCGAAGCGGTGTCGCTGGTCGGCGAAGCCTATCCGCCGGAAGTATTCGAACTGCTCGACCTGCATCGGGTGCCGTATGTCGTCACCTATGCTTACCGCGACGACAGCCCGCACTGCTGCATCGGCTTCGACAACCGCGCGGCATTCGCGCGACTGACCACGCACCTGCTCGAGCTCGGGCATCGCGATTTCGCGATCATCATGCAGCCTTCGGCCGACAACGACCGCGTGCAGGCCCGCCTGCGCGGCATTCACGAGACGCTCGCCGCGCGCGGGCTCGCGGTCAGGCCGATCCACCAGCACGAGGGCGCGGCCACGATCGCGTTCGGGCGGGCGAGCCTGCGCGCGATTGCCGACAGCGGCGCGACGCGCCCGACGGCCGTGATCTGCGGCAACGACGCACTCGCGCTCGGCGCCCTGCTCGAGGCCCAGGCACTGGGCCTCGACGTGCCTTCGCAGCTGTCGATCACCGGGTTCGACGATGTCGCGCTGGCTCGCGAAATCCGGCCGGCGCTGACGACGATGTGGGTCGACACCGATGCGATCGGCCGCAAGGCCGCCCGCGCGTTGCTCGACGCACTCGAAAACGGCGCAGCCGGGCCCGGTTGCGCGGTACTGCCGGAGCTGCGGGTACGCGAATCGGCCGCGCCGCCGGATGCGGCGGCCCAATGAAAACGGGGCGCCGCAGGCGCCCCGTTTCGCATCGAATCGGCCAAATCGGTCGAACCGGCGAGTGCCGGCTCCGCTGCATCAGGTCGCGCTGCCCGCGATCTTCGGCGTCGGCGTCTCGACGTCGCCGCACTGTGCGCGATGGCGCAGCGCGTGGTCGATCAGCACCAGCGCGAGCATCGACTCGGCGATCGGCGTCGCGCGAATGCCGACGCACGGGTCGTGGCGGCCGAAGGTTTCGACGGTCGCTTCTTCACCGGACTTCGTGATCGAACGGCGCGGCGTGCGGATGCTCGAGGTCGGCTTGATCGCGATCGACACGGTGATGTCCTGCCCCGTCGAAATCCCGCCGAGCACGCCGCCTGCATGGTTGCCGACGAAACCGGCCGGCGTCAGTTCGTCGCCGTGCACCGAGCCGCGCTGCGCGACGCTGTCGAAGCCCGCGCCGATCTCGACGCCCTTCACCGCGTTGATGCTCATCATCGCCTTCGCGATGTCCGCGTCGAGCCGGTCGAATACCGGTTCACCCCAGCCGACCGGCACGCCCGACGCGACGACGTCGATGCGCGCACCGATCGAATCGCCGTCCTTGCGCAGCGCGTCCATGTAGGCTTCCAGCTCCGGAACGATCGCCGCGTTCGGCGAGAAGAACGGGTTCTCGCGGACGTGCGACCAGTCGACGAACGGGACGTCGATCTCGCCGAGACCGCTCATGTAGCCGCGCACTTCGACGCCGAAGCGCTCGCGCAGCCACTTCTTCGCGACCGCGCCCGCGCCGACGAGCGGCGCGGTCAGGCGCGCGGACGAGCGGCCACCGCCACGGTAGTCGCGGATGCCGTATTTCTGCCAGTAGGTGTAGTCGGCGTGGCCGGGGCGGAACGTCTCGACGATGTTGCCGTAATCCTTGCTGCGCTGGTCGGTGTTGCGGATCAGCAGCGCGATCGGCGTGCCGGTCGTCACGCCTTCGAACACGCCGGAAAGGATCTCGACCTCGTCGGCTTCCTGGCGCTGCGTCACGTGCCGCGACGTGCCGGGCTTGCGGCGATCGAGCTCGACCTGGATGTCGGCTTCGGTCAGCCCCATTCCCGGCGGGCAGCCGTCGATCACGCAGCCGATCGCGGGACCGTGCGATTCGCCGAAGGTCGTGACAGTGAAAAGCGTGCCGAGGGTATTGCCGGACATGATGGAACCGCCCAAAGAGAAATGGACAAACCGATGCGCTGCCGGGGCCGCTGGCAGGCCGATCGTTTGCCGGTCGAGAAAAGAGGTAAACCGCTATTATGCCAGCCGTCCCGGACCCGCGGGCCGCGTGAACCGTTCAGACCATACTGGCCGGCCACGCAGACGGCCCGGCGCGAGAATCGTCGACCTGCGCCGTTCCGGTCGAACCGGCCGGTTTGCAGCCGCCCGCTGCCCGATACGAAGCCGCCGGGGCCCGCCCTGCCTACTTCCGCGCGCCGCGCAGCTCGGTCACCGCCGCCTGCAACGCCTCGGGCGTCGCGACCGAGGCCGCGATCGGCTCGCCGACCGCGAGCGTCAGCCGGCTCATCACGCCGCGCTTGATGGGCCGCGGCATGCGCGCATCGGCATGACGGGAGAAATAGCTGCCCCACAGCCCGCGCAGCGCCATCGGGATCACGGGCGCCGGCGTGCGGCCCAGGATCTCGGTGATGCCGTGGTGGAAGGTGTTGATGTCGCCCGTCTTGGTCAGCTTGCCCTCGGGGAAGATGCACACGAGTTCGCCGTCCTTCAGCGCGGCCTCGCATGCGTCGTACGCGCGCGCGAGCATGTCGGGATCCTCGTGGCGCGGCGCGATCGGAATCGCCTTCGCATGCCGGAACACCCAGCTCGCGAAGCGCGCCTTGAAGATCCGGTGATCCATCACGAACCGGATCGGCCGCGGGCTCGCAGCCGCCAGCACGAGCGCATCGACGTAGCTCACGTGGTTGCATACGAGCACGGCCGCGCCCTCTTCCGGGATCCGCTCCGCATGGACGAGACGAATCCGGTAGAACGTGTGCACCAGCACCCACGCGACGAAACGCAGCAGGAACTCGGGGACGAGCAGGTAGATGTACGTCGCGACCACGACGTTCAGCAGCGCGGTGACGAGGAACAGGCCGGGGATGTCGACCCCGGCCTTGGTCAGCCCCATCGCCATCAGGGCCGACAGGATCATGAACAGCGCGTTCAGGATGTTGTTCGCGGCGATGATCCGCGCACGGTGGGTCGGCGCGCTGCGGCTCTGGATCAGCGCATACAGCGGCACGCTGTAGAAGCCGCCGAACATCGCGAGCAGGAACAGGTCGGCCAGGATGCGCCAGTGACGCGCGCCGCCCAGGAATTCCCCGACCGACAGCAGATGCCCGGGCGATGGCAGCGAGCGGCTCGCGAAATACAGCTCGATCGCGAACACGCTGATGCCGATCGAGCCGAGCGGCACGAGGCCGATCTCGACGCGCCGCTGCGACAGCCGCTCGCAGAGCAGCGAGCCGAGGCCGATCCCGACCGAGAACGTCGCGAGCAGGACCGTGACGACGTCGGGGCTCGCGGACAGCACGTCCTTCGCGAAATTGAAGAACGACGTGAGGAACGTCGCGCCGACGAACCACAGCCACGAGATGCCGAGCAGGCTCAGGAACACGGTGCGGTTCTGCCGCGCGAGCCCGAGGTTGCGCCACGTTTCGCTGAACGGATTCCAGTTGATCACGAGATCGGGCTGCGGCGCGGGCGTCGACGGCACGCGCTGCGCGACGAGCCGCCCCGCGAGCGCGATGACGACGACGCTCACCGCGAGCACGCGCTCGCCGCTGCCTTCGATGCCCGCGGCCGCGCCGCCGATGATCGTCCCGATCAGGATCGCGATGAACGTGCCCATCTCGACGAGGCCGTTGCCGCCGACCAGTTCGTGGTCGCCGAGATGCTGCGGCAGGTACGAATACTTGACGGGGCCGAACAGCGTCGAGTGCATGCCCATCATGAACGTGCACAGATACAGCAGCGTCGCGCTGTGCGTGACGAAACCGGCCGCGCCGACCAGCATCAGCACGATCTCGAAGGACTTCACGAAGCGCGTGAGCGTCGCCTTGTCGTATTTGTCGGCGATCTGGCCGGAGGTGGCCGAGAACAGCACGAACGGCAGGATGAAGATCGCGGAGATCAGGAACGCGGCCGTCTTCGCGTCGACGCCGGAAAAGCGCGCGGTGTGATAGGTGACGAGCGACGTGAAGCCGATCTTGAACACGTTGTCGTTCAGCGCGCCCAGGAACTGGGTCGTGAAGAACGGCGCGAAACGGCGCTGGCGCAACAGGTCGAACTGCGACGCGTGGGCGCGCCGATCGCCGCGCGACGCGGAAGAGACTTGCGTGTGATCGCTCATGCGGAATACGCGCGAATCGTCTGGGCGAAGCTGCGCGGACCTTGGGTTGTTGTCGAAAAAACGGCGGCGCAGGCTGAACCTGCGCCGCCGTACGCCGAATGGCAGCGCCCGCGCGTCATGGCACCGGGCGCGACGCGATTCACGGCTTCTGCGCTTCGGCTTCCGATTCCGGCCAGTCGCGGATGTACGCCTTCAGCATCCGGTTCTCGAAGCTCTGCGCCTCGACGACCGTCTTCGCGACGTCGTAGAACGAAATGACGCCCATCAGCACCTTCTTGTCGAGCACCGGCATGTAGCGCGCGTGGCGCTCGAGCATCATCCGGCGCACTTCGTTGACGTCGGTTTCCGGCGTGCACGTAAGCGGCTCGTCCATCACCTTGCGCACCTGCACGTCGCCGATCGCGCCGCCGTTCACGTGCAGGCGCAGGATGATCTCGCGGAACGTCAGCATCCCGACGAGATCACCGTACTCCATCACGACGAGCGAACCGATATCGTGTTCGGCCATCGTATCGACCGCTTCGCGCAGCGGCTTATCGGGCGTCACCGTAAACAGCGTGTTGCCCTTCACTTTCAGAATATCGCTGACGCGCATCGTAGTCCCCTCATGCTTGAATGCAAAACCTTTTTCGATCCTATCGGAAAGCCTGTCAAAAGGAAAGCTCAGCCCCGCGCGGCGCGGCGGCCGCCGCTTGCGGACCCGGGCCGGCCGCCGCAAAATGACTCCATGGACGGCGGCCCGAGGAGACGGCCATGGCACATACGCATACGGAGCAATTCGCCAGCTTCGCCGATTTCTACCCGTACTACCTGAACGAACACCAGAACCTGACGTCGCGCCGGCTGCACTTCATCGGCTCGCTCGGCGTGATCGGCTGCGTCGCGATGGCGATCGCGACGGGCCACTGGCCGTGGCTGCCGGCGGCGGTCGTGTGCGGCTACGGATTCGCGTGGGTCGGACACTTCTTCTTCGAGAAGAACCGCCCCGCCACGTTCCGGCACCCGATCTACAGCCTGATGGGCGACTGGGTGATGTTCAAGGACATCTGCACCGGCAAGATTCCGCTGTAAGGCCCGCCCGGCACCGCGTCACGCCGTTTTCGGCGGCCGCGCGTGCGGGTCGGGCGCCCCGCCGGGCACCGGCCCGGGCACGGTCGCGGCCGGCGCACCCGCAAGCCGGTGCGCGGCGATCAGCGACGCAAGCGATACTTCGAACCGGTCGTTCGACAGCACCTCGAGCAATGCCGCGCCTTCGACGTGGCTGCTGCGTCGCTGCAGCTGGTACGTCAGTTCGGTGCGGTCGATCACAAGGACGTCGAACAGCTGCGCCAGCGTCAGCTGCTCCGGATTCGCCAGCAGGATGTAGCACGGCGCGCGATCGCCGCTGTCCAGCCGCGCGATCCACTCCCGCTCCTCCATCGTCGACAGCAGCCGCTGCGCGGTTTCCATGTCGCAGCGCAACATGGCCGCAAGCCGCATCGCCGTATAGCCCGCCTTGCCGACCGCGCGCGCCTCGGCCAGCCGCGCGAGCAATTCGAGCGCGTCGAGCAGGTCGCTGCCCGCATAGTGGATGCGATGGAACTGGCCGACGCGGATCGCCGGCAGCGCGGACGCCACCATCGCGCCGAGCAGCGCGATGAACCAGCTCAGATACACCCACAACAGGAACACCGGCAGCGCCGCGAACGCGCCGTAGACGGCCGTATAGGTCGGAATGCGCCGCACGTAATAGCCGAAGCCGCGCTTCGCGAGCTCGAACGCGATGGCCGCGAACAGCCCGCCGATCACCGCGTCGCGCCATGCGACCGTGCAGTTCGGCAGATACACGTACAGCAGCGTGAACGCGAGCACGGTCAGCGGCAGCGACACGAACGCGAGCAGCCATTCGACGATCGACGTCGACGGCGCGGCGCCGGTGAACGCCAGCGATTGCGTAAACAGGTACGACGAGATCGACAGGCTCACGCCGAACAGCAAGGGCCCGAGCGTGATCAGCGCCCAGTACGCGAGCACGCGCTGCGCGAACGGCCGCGGCTTGCGCACCCGCCAGATCAGGTTGAACGCGGACTCGATCGTCATCATCGTCATCACGGACGTGACGACGAGCACGATCAGGCCGGCCGTCGTCAGCCCCTTGGCCTTCGACGCGAACTGGTTCAGGTACTTGAAGATCTGGACGTTGAACTGCGCGGGCATCAGGTGATCCGCGAGGAACCCCTGCAGCGAGATCTGGAACGACGCGAACATCGGGAACGCGGTAAACAGCGCAAACGCGACCGTCACGAGCGGCACGAGTGCCAGCATCGTCGTGAACGTGAGGCTGCCCGCCACTTGCGGGATGCGATCCTCGGCGCTGCGCCGGGCCGCGAACTGCGCGAGGCGCTTGAGGGTGTCGAGATCGACGCTCAACTTCGGCAAACGGCTTCTCCTTCTCTGCTGACGCCGCGCGCCCGACGGCGCGCCGCCGCCGCGCTGCGCGACGACTTCAGCCCCTATAATAGCCGCTCGATCCAGCAGGGGCCGACTGCACCGGGCATCCGCGCGGCCGCATGCGGCCCCGTCGCCCATGAAAGACATCCTCGTCCTCTATTACAGCCGCCACGGCGCCACGCGTGATCTCGCACTCGCAATCGCGAACGGCATCGACAGCGTGCCCGGCATGCAGGCCCGCATCCGTACCGTGCCGCCCGTCTCGACGGTCTGCGAAGCCACCGCCTCCGATATCCCCGACGACGGCCCGCCGTATGCGGAGTTGCGCGATCTCGAGGAGTGCGCGGGCCTCGCGCTCGGCTCGCCGACCCGCTTCGGCAACATGGCCGCCTCGCTCAAGTATTTCCTCGACGGCACGACGCCGCAATGGCTGTCGGGCGCGCTGACCGGCAAGCCGGCCTGCGTGTTCACGTCGACCGGCAGCCTGCACGGCGGCCAGGAGTCGACGCTGCTGTCGATGATGCTGCCGCTGCTGCATCACGGGATGATGATCGTCGGCATCCCGTACACGGAATCCGCGCTCAGCACGACGCGCACCGGCGGCACGCCGTACGGCGCGTCGCACGTGTCGCAGCACGATCGCAGCGGGCCCGCGGGGCTGTCGGCGGACGAAAAGGCGCTCGCGGCCGCGCTTGGCGTGCGGCTCGCGCGTGCGGCAGCGGCCCTCGCCGACGCCCGGGCCGCCGAGGCCGCATGAACGCGCCTGCCCGCCCCGCCCGTCCCCCCGTCGCCGCCCGGCCGCGCTACGCGCTGGCCGCGGCCGCGTGCCTCGTCGCGCTGATCGCGCTGTCGCTCGCGTGGGAACTGTGGCTCGCGCCGCTGCGCCCGGGCGGCTCGGCGCTGATGCTCAAGGCCGTGCCGCTCGCGCTCGCGCTGCCCGGCGTCTGGCGGCGTAACATCTATACGATGCAGTGGGCGAGCATGCTCATCCTCGTCTATTTCGCCGAAGGCATCGTGCGCGGCATGTCCGACCGCGGATTGTCCGCGACGCTCGGCTGGTGCGAGACCGCGCTCGCCGTCGGCTTCTTCGTGGCCGCGCTGGCCTACGTCGCGCCGTTCAAGCGCGCGGCGAAGCAGCAGCGCGCCGCGTCCTGACCCTTACGCGACCGAACGTATGAATTCTTCCGAAGCCTTCGTATCCGCCTGCCGAGACGCGATCGGCGCCACCTACGTGCTGACCGAGCCGCACGACACCGAACCGTTCCTGACCGACTGGCGCCGCCGCTACAAGGGCAGCGCGTGCGCGGTGCTGAAACCGGCCGATACGGCGGAAGTCGCGGCGCTCGTCCGGCTCGCCAACGCGCACGGCGTCGCGCTCGTGCCGCAGGGCGGCAACACGGGGCTCGCCGGCGGCGCGACGCCCGACGCGAGCGGCAGCCAGGCCGTGCTGAGCCTCGCGCGCCTGAACCGCGTGCGGGCCCTCGATCCGCACAACAACACGATCACGGTCGACGCCGGCGTGATCCTCGCCGACGTGCAGGCGCGCGCCCGCGAAGGCGGCCGGCTGTTCGCGCTGAGCCTCGCCGCCGAAGGCAGCTGCACGATCGGCGGCAACCTGTCGACCAACGCGGGCGGCACCGCGGTGCTGCGCTACGGCAACGCACGCGAGCTGTGCCTCGGGCTCGAGGTCGTGACGCCGCAGGGCGAGATCTGGGACGGCCTGCGCGGGCTGCGCAAGGACAACACCGGCTACGACTTGCGCGACCTGTTCATCGGCGCCGAAGGCACGCTCGGGATCATCACGGCCGCCGTGCTGAAGCTGCATCCGCTGCCGGCCGCGCAGGTCACGGCGCTGGCCGCGCTCGAGTCGCCGCACGCGGCGCTCGACTTCCTCGCGCTCGCGCAACGCGCGGCCGGCCCGCTGCTGACCGGCTTCGAGCTGATGTCCGACTTCTGCATGCAGCTGGTCGGCAAGCACTATCCGCAACTGCGCTATCCGTTCGACCGCACGCATGCGCAGACGGTGCTGCTCGAACTGTCGGACAACGAAAGCGAAACGCATGCGCGCACGCTGTTCGAAAAACTGATGGAAGAGGCGTTCGAGGCCGGGCTCGTGGTCGACGCCGTCGTCGCGGAAAATCTCGCGCAATCGCGCGCGTTCTGGGACCTGCGCGAACACATCCCGCTCGCGCAGGCCGACGAGGGTCTCAACATCAAGCACGACATCGCGGTGCCGATCTCGTCGATCGCGCGCTTCATCGACGAAACCGACGCAGCGATCCAGCAGGCCGCGCCGGGCGCGCGGATGGTCACGTTCGGCCATCTCGGCGACGGCAACCTGCACTACAACGTGCAGACGCCCGAAGGCGGCGACCCGAAGGCGTTCCTCGCGGCATTCCAGAAGCCGATCAACCGCATCGTCTACGACAACGTGCACCGTCACCACGGCACGATCAGCGCGGAGCACGGGATCGGCCAGCTGAAGATCGACGACGCGCAGCGCTACAAGTCGCCGGTCGAAACGGCGCTCATGCGCACGCTGAAGACCGCGCTCGACCCGCGCGGGCTGATGAATCCCGGCAAGGTCCTGCACTGAAGCCCCCGTCCCGGAACGATGCCCATGAGAGTCCGCGTCCTGTCCGACCTGCATCTCGAATGCAACCAGCCCGACACGATCGCGCATGCCGACGCGGATCTCGTCGTGCTAGCCGGCGATATCCACAATCACGCGGAAGGCCTGCGCTGGGCCGCGGAGACGTTCGATCCCGACGTGCCGGTGATCTACGTGCCGGGTAATCACGAGTACTACGACGGGGAATTCGGCGCGCTCGAAACCGCGATGCGCGACGCCGCGCACACGATCGACCACGTGCATTACCTGAACAACGGCGTGTACGTCGATCCGGCGCAGCGCTTTCGCGTGCTCGGCACGACGCTGTGGGCCGATTTCTCGCTGTTCGGCGCCGACCAGGCGAGCGTCGCGCGCGCGATCGACGCGGCCATGCGCGTGATGCTCGATTTCAAGGGATTGATCCAGGTGACGTGGCCGCACGATGCGTCCGTGCATGCGGCGGCAGCCCCGGAGCGGGATTTCACGCCGGCCGACGCGATCGCGCTGCACCGGCAAGGCCGCGCGTGGCTGGAAGCACGGCTCGCGACACCGTTCGCGGGCCGCACGATCGTCGTCACGCATCATGCGCCGCACCTGCGCTCGCTGGCGGAGCGTTATGCGGAAGACCTGGCGTCGGCGGGATTCGTCACGGACATGGCGGAACTCGTGCGGCCGCCCGTGGACCTGTGGATCCACGGCCACACGCATACTTCATTCGATTACGTGACCGACAGCGGCACGCGCGTGGTGTGCAACCCGCGCGGCTATATCCGCCGGCGCACCGGCGAACTGGAGAATCCCGCGTTTGCGTGGGACAAGGTGGTCGAGCTCGGCTGAGCGCCACGCCATCGGGCCGCGTGATGCGGCCCTACCCGAGCTGAAAGGCCGCCCGATCAGCGATCGGCGCGGCGCGAGCCGTTCGACGACGGGCGCACCCGCACCGGCACCGGCTTCACCCGCGCCTTCATCGCGCGCAGCAGATCGCGCGTCGCCGCGGCGGCAGCAGCCGCACCAAGCAAAACTCCAAGGCCGATCATCAGTTGCGTATCCATTGCGACTCCGGGTGTGGGCAGTTCCAAATCTCGATGATTGAAACAGTATCAAACTGTCCGCGGTCCGTTGGTAAAAAAATGTTGCGTGAAGGACAAATCTCGTCAGATTGCACTCGACCGCGCGCTCATGTCGCAGCCGTGAACTGCGCGAGCGCGGCCTCGTCGGCTTCCAGCGTGGCCGGCAGCTCGTCGCGCAGGAAATCGACCCAGGTGCGGATTTTCGCGTCGAGGTACTGGCGCGACGGATACAACGCGTAGATGTTCATCACGTGCGACCGGTATTCGGGCATCACGCGCACGATGTGTCCGCTGCGCAGCCCGCCGATCGCCGAATAGAGCGGCAACCCGCCGATTCCCATCCCTTCCCGCACGGCCACCGCGAGCGCCTCGGCGACGTTCACGCGGAACGGCGGCGCCGTGACCGGAACCACCTCGTCGCCGCGCGGCCCCGACAGCGACCATTCGTCGAAGTGAAAGCCCGGCGCGACCATCCCGAGACAGACGTGCTGCTCGAGATCGGCCGGGGTCTGCGGCACGCCGTGAGCGTCGATATAGCCCGGCGACGCGCACACGACGCTGTAGCTCTCGCCGAGCCGCTGCGACACGAGCCCCGAATCCGGCAGGTCGCGGCCGACCACGATCGCGACGTCGTACCCCTCGTCGAGCAGGTCGGGCATCCGCTGCGCGAGCGTCAGCTCGACGTGCACGTCCGGATAGCGCTGCCGATAGCGCGCGATGGCCGGCACGAGGTAGTGCTGCCCGAGGCTCGTGAAGCAATGCACCTTCAGCTTGCCCGACGGCCGCGCGTGCGCGTCGCCCGCTTCGGCTTCGGCCTGGTCGACGTACGCGAGGATCTGCTCGCAGCGCTGCAGGTAGCGCTCGCCCGCTTCGGTCAGCGCGATCCGGCGTGTCGTCCGGTTCAGGAGGCGCGTGCGCAGGTGCGCCTCGAGATCCGACACGGCGCGCGATGCATAGGCGGTGGTCGAATTCATCTGCTGGGCGGCCGCGGTAAAGCTGCCCGCGTCGACCACGCGGACGAAGACCCGCATGTTTTGTAACGTATCCATCCCATTACCCGTATGAATCCGGAGGGATTGTTGCACAGGGGCCAACAAATATTATCTCAGGATTCGTAAAAATGACTTGCACCGTTGTCCATTTATTCAGGAATCACTGAAAAATATAATCGCATCCGACTCATCTATATCCGAAAGGGAGAAAATCGTGCGGTCTCCGGCAACAAAAGGGACGCTGGCACTGGCGGTTCTTGCAGTCTCATTAATAATGGCCGGATGCGCGAGCATGGGCGACAACAAGCCGCAGTCCGCCCGCATCGAAGCGAACACGCTCGACGCCGGCGCCGCGATCCGCGCGGCGGACCACGATGCAGGCTGGCCCGCGTCCGACTGGTGGCGCGCGTACCGCGATCCGCAGCTCGATGCGTGGATTGCCGCCGCGCAGGCCGGCAACCCGAGCCTGGCGGCCGCCGAGGCGCGCGTGCGCGAAGCGCAGGCGATGGCGCGCGTGGCGCGCTCGGCGGAACTGCCGCAGATCAACGGCAATCTGTCGCTGATGCGCCAGCACTGGCCGGACAACGTCTACTACGGCCCGGGGCCGCTCGCCGATACCGACACCTGGAACAACACCGGCACGCTCGGCCTGTCGTACCACCTCGACCTGTGGGGCAAGGACAAGAACGCGACCGAGCGCGCGCTCGACACCGCGCATGCGACCGCGGCCGACGCACGGGCGGCGAAGCTCGAGCTCGAGGTCAACGTCGTGCGCGCGTATGTCGGCATGTCGATGAACTACGCGCTGCTCGACCTTGCGCACGAAACGTTCGAACGCCAGCGCTCGCTGGCCGATCTCGCGCGCAAGCGCCTGCAGGCCGGCCTCGGCACGCAGCTCGAAGTCAGCCAGGCCGAATCGACGCTGCCCGACTACGAGCGCCAGATCGACAGCTACGAAGAAGCGATCCAGCTCGCGCGCCACCAGCTCGCCGCGCTCGCGGGCAAGGGCCCGGGCGCCGGCGACGCGATCAAGCGGCCGAGCCTGTCGCTCGATGCGCCGGCCGGCCTGCCGTCCGCGCTGCCGGCCGACCTGCTCGGGCGCCGCCCGGACGTCGTCGCGGCCCGCTGGACGGTCGACGCGCAGGCTCGCGGCATCGATGTCGCGAAAGCCGCGTTCTACCCGAATATCGATCTGCTCGCGACGGTCGGCGGCTTCGGCGTGACCGCGCCGTTCACCGACTTCCTGCGCGCGATGAATGGCGGCTGGACGGCCGGCCCAGCGCTGTCGCTGCCGATCTTCGAAGGCGGCCGGCTGCGCGCGCAACTCGGCGCGGCCGACGCCGGCTACGACCAGGCGGTCGAACGCTACAACCAGACGGTCGTCGGCGCGCTCAAGGACATCGCCGACCAGGTCGTGCGGATCCGCTCGCTCGACACGCAGAAGAAGGACGCCGCGCGCTCGGTGGCCGCCAACGACCGCAGTTACCAGCTGTCGCGCGAAGGCTTCCGCCGCGGGCTGACCGATTACGTGAACGTGCTGGTCGCGCAACAGCAGCTGCTGCGCGCACAGGAAACGGCGGCCCGCATCGACGCGGAACGCCTCGCCGCACACGCGCAGTTGATGGCCGCGCTCGGCGGCGGCGTCGAGACGGAGACGCAGACGGATGCGGACGTGCGGGGCGGCCATCCGCCGCGCGACGCGTCCGCCGCGGGTGCCGCCGCGCCGGCAGCCGCATCGGGCGCGAAGCCCGCCGCGGCCGTCGCCCGCCCCGCGCAGGTCGCGACGGCCGGTTCGGCGGGTGCAGCCGCCACGCCGGCCGCACGGTAACGCGGAGCGACCGTCATGTCAGCCTCCTCCCCCGCTTCCACGCACGCCGGCGGCGCGCTCGCGGCCTGGTACGCCGCCTTCGGCGACTGGGCCCGCAGCGACGGCGCCGCGTGGCTCTACCTGTTCAAGGCGCTGCTCGCCGCGTTCATCGCGACCGGCGTGTCGATGCGGCTCGACCTGCCGGCCCCGAAGACGGCGATGACCACGGTGTTCATCGTGATGCAGCCGCAAAGCGGCGCGGTGCTCGCGAAGAGCTTCTACCGGGTCGCCGGCACGATCTTCGGGCTGATCGCGACGCTCACGTTCGTCGGGCTGTTCCCGCAGCAGCCGCAGCTGTTCCTCTTGGCCGTCGCGCTGTGGGTCGCGCTGTGCACGGCCGGCGCCGCGCGCAACCGCAATTTCCGCAGCTACGGCTTCCTGCTCGCCGGTTACACGACCGCGCTGATCGGGCTGCCGGCATCGCAACACCCCGACGGCGCGTTCATGAGCGCGATGACGCGGGTCGCCGAGATCATGGTCGGGATCGTGTCGGCAGGCGTCGTCAGCGCGCTGGTGTTTCCGCAGTACACCGGCGAGCAGATGCGCACGACGGTGCGCAAGCGCTTCAGCAGCTTCGTCGACTACGTCGCGGCGGCACTGTCGGGCCAGCTCGACCGCGCGCACATCGAAACCATCCATACGCGCTTCGTCGCGGACGTGGTCGGCTTCGAAGCGGCGCGCAGCATGGCCGTGTTCGAGGATCCGGACACGCGGATGCGCAGCGGCCGTCTCGCGCGCCTGAACAGCGAGTTCATGAGCGTATCGAGCCGCTTCCACGCGCTGCACCAGTTGATGAACCGACTGCGCGCGGCCGGCGCGCAGGCCGCGATCGATGCGATCGAGCCGTACTTCCGCGAAATCGCGCCGCTTCTGACGCGCAACGGCGAGCCGGTGCGCTCGTCGGCCGACGCCGCGCTCGCCGCCGAACAGTTGCTCGCGTGGCGCGACGCGCTGCCGCGCCGCATCCGCGCGACGCGCGCCGCGCTCGAGACGCAGCCGGATTTCCCGCTGCTCGACTTCGACACGGCCACCGAGCTGCTGTACCGCTTCATCACGGACCTGCACGAATACGCGGCGACCTACGCGTCGCTGTCGACCGCGACGCACGAGCGCGAGCGCTGGATCGAGCGCTACGAGCCGCGCACCAACCTGACGGCGATGGTGATCGCCGCGATTCGCACCGCGACCGTGATCCTCGTGCTCGGCGCGTTCTGGATCGCGACCGCGTGGCCGAGCGGCGTGACGCTGACGCTGACGGCGGCGGCCACCTGCGCGCTCGCGTCGTCGACGCCGCGCCCGACCGCGATGTCCGCACAGATGGGCATGGGCACCGCGCTGGCCGTCTGCACGGGCTTCCTGCTGACGTTCGGCATCTACCCGCACATCGACGGCTTCCCGCTGCTGTGCGTGGCCCTCGCGCCGCTGCTCGCGATCGGCATCTTCATGACGCTGAAGCCGAAGCTCGCCGGCTACGGGATGGGCTATCTGATCTTCTTCAGCTTCCTCGCCGGCCCCGACAACATTACGCACTACGACCCGACGAGCTTCATGAACGACGCGCTCGCGCTAGTGCTGTCGATGCTCGTCTCGGCGATCGCGTTCGCGGTGCTGTTCCCGCCGACCGCGCCGTGGCACAAGAAGCGGCTGTTCGCCGACCTGCGCCACCAGGTGGTCGCGGCGTGCCACGCACGGCTCGCCGGCTTGCGCACGCGCTTCGAGAGCGGCGCGCGCGACCTGATGTACCAGGCGCACACGCTGTCGGCCGACCAGCCCGACGTGCAGCGCGACGCGCTGCGCTGGATGTTCGCGGTGCTGGAAACGGGCAATGCCGCGCTCGACCTGCGCGCGGAGCTGGCGACGCTGCCGTCCGACCCGCGCTATGCGCCGACGACACCGTGGCGCCGCGCGATCGAGACGCTGCGCGCCGCGCTGTCCGCGCTGTTCCGCAAGCCGGACGCGGCGCGCTTCGACGCGGCGCTCGCCGCGGTCAACGCCGCGATCGACGCGACCCGGCAAACGCTCGATGCGTTCACGCCGTCGCGCGAGGAGCGCCACCGGCTGCAGCGCATCCTGAGCCATCTGCATTTCGTACGCACGGCGCTGCTCGATCCGGAATCGCCGCTCGAGCCGCTCAACCGCAACCGCCCCGTGCGTCCCCAACAAGGAGCCTCGTCATGATGCCGCGTGAAATCGCCATTCTCGATGCCTACATGCCCACGGTGGTCCTGATGTTCGTCCTGGGCGCGCTTGCGACCTGGGCCGTCGACCGCCTGCTCGCCTACACGGGCCTCTACCGTCTCGTCTGGCACCCGTCGCTGTTCCGCGCGTGCCTTCTCGTCTGCATTTGCGGCGGACTGAGTCTTGCCGTTTACCGTTGATTCCGAACCATCATGATTCTCAGAAAACTCTTCGGCTTCGTCGCGACCGCCATTATCCTTCTCGTCGCGATCCTGATCGGGCGCTCGCTGTGGGTGCACTACATGGACGATCCCTGGACGCGCGACGGGCGCGTCCGTGCCGAAATCGTCAACGTCGCACCGGACGTGTCGGGCGCGATCGTCGAGCTGCCCGTGCATGACAACCAGCTCGTGAAAAAGGGCGACCTGATCATGCAGATCGACCCGTCGCACTACCAGATCGCGGTCGAGCAGGCGCAGGCGGCCGTCGCCGCCCGCCGCGCGGAACTGCAGATGCGCCGCGACGACGCGGCCCGTCGTGCCGACCTCGACGCGCTCGTCGTGTCGAAGGAAAACCGCGAGAACGCGGCGCACAGCGCGTCGAGCGCCGATGCGCAGTACCAGCAGGCGATCGCCGCGCTCGACGCCGCGAAGCTCAACCTCGAACGCACGCGCGTGGTCGCACCGGTCGACGGCTACATCACGAACCTGCAGACGTTCAAGGGCAACTACGCGGTGGCCGGCCAGGCGAAGCTCGCGATCGTCGACAGCCATTCGTTCTGGGTCTACGGCTACTTCGAGGAAACCAAGCTGCCGCGCGTGAAGGTCGGCGCGCCGGCCGAGATGCGGCTGATGAGCGGCGGCGTGATGAAGGGCCACGTCGAGAGCATTTCGCGCGGCATCTACGATCGCGACAACCCGCAAAGCCGCGACCTCGTCGCGGACGTGAACCCGACCTTCAACTGGGTGCGCCTCGCGCAGCGCGTGCCGGTGCGCATCCGCATCGACGAGGTGCCGGCCGACGTGGTGCTGTCGGCGGGCACGACCTGCACGGTCATCATCGATCCGGACCAGCGGAAGAAGTCGTAAGCGCCGACGGCCGGACGCCTACGCCGCGATGCGAAAGCGTCCGACCAGCGACTTGAGCGCCTGCGCCTGTTCGTCGAGCGCATTCGCCGCGGCGGCCGCCTGCTCGACGAGCGCGGCGTTCTGCTGCGTGCCGGCATCCATCTGCGTGACCGCGCGGCCGATCTCGTCGATCCCGGCGCTCTGCTCGTCCGACGCCGCCGAGATCTCGCCGATGATGTCGGTCACGCGCTTGACCGCCCGCACCACGTCGTCCATCGTGCGGCCCGCATCGTGCGCGAGCGCCGCGCCGTTCGCGACGCGCTCGACCGACGCGCCGATCAGCGTACGGATCTCCTTCGCCGCGGTCGCCGCGCGCTGCGCGAGCAGCCGCACCTCGCCCGCGACCACCGAAAAACCGCGCCCCTGCTCACCCGCGCGCGCCGCCTCGACCGCCGCGTTCAACGCGAGAATGTTGGTCTGGAACGCGATCCCCTCGATCGTGCCGATGATGTCGCGAATGTTCTTCGCGCTGTCGTCGATCTCGCTCATCGTCGCGACCACGCGACCGACGACTTCGCCGCCCGCCTCCGCGACGGCCGACGCATTGGCCGCGAGCGCGCTCGCCTGACGCGCGTTCTCGGCGTTCTGCCGCACGGTCGACGTGAGCTCTTCCATGCTGGCCGCGGTGCGCTCGAGCGCGACGGCCTGCTGCTCGGTGCGCCGCGACAGGTCGAGGTTGCCGGTCGAGATCTCGCCGGATGCGGCAGCGATCGCCTCGGCGCTGACGGCGATCTCGCCGACGGTCGCCGCAAGCCCGGACTGCATGTCGGACAGCGCGCGCACCATGCTGTCGCGGTCGTGCCGGCCGAGCGGAATCGGCCGCGTCAGGTCGCCGCGCGCGATGTCGGCGGCGATCGCCTTCGCCTCCGCGGGCTCGCCGCCGAGCTGCGACGCGAGGCGGCGCACGACCCGCTCGGCGATCGCGATCGCCAGCACGATCAGCGCGGCCGTCATCGCCGCGATCATCGCGAACGACGACGAGAAGATCGTTGCGGATGCATCGAGCGTCGCCTTCGACTTCGCGCCGCGCGTCTTCACGAGCATCGCGACGAGCTTCTCGAGCTTGCCGGTCTCGACCAGCAGCGACACGTCCTGCGTGCCGACCTGCCAGTTCATCTGCGACAGGTCGAGCGGCTGCGCCTGCACGAGCGCGACGAAATCGCGCAGATGGCCGCTCCACGTGCCGACCGCCAGCGAGAATGCGCGCAGTCGCGCGGAATCGTCCGCATCGGCCGGATCCGCGTAATGCTGCAGCGTCGCGAGCGCCTGGCCGATCGACGCGAGCCCCGCGCCGACTTCGGCGCCCAGGTCGTCGCGTTCCTTCGCAGTGGTGGCGGTCAGCAGCATCTTCTGCGCGCGGCTCGCGCGCAGCACCTCGGCGCGCACTTCCTCCGCCGCCCGGCTCGCGACGTGCCCCTGCTCGTAGACCGACGCAATCGACGCGTTCAGCCGGCTGATCTGCCACAGCGAGAACACGCCGATCGCGAGCGTGCCGGCCAGCAGGATCGCGAACGCGGCGCGCAGCGTCGCCTTGACGGTCCACGTCCGGCGTTCGCGCCGGGCTGCGCGCGCGTGCCGCGAGGCGGGCCTGGCGGCTGCGTCGGCCGCGGCTGTGGCCGCAACCGGCCGCGGATGCAATGAAGCTGCTTTCATCGATATTTCCCCGTATTGATCGTGCCGCCGGAAAGGTCGGTTCCGGCGGCCGGCATTCCCGCAATGGCCCGTCATGCCGCGCGTCCTGCACCCGTCCGGCTCGTGGCCGGTGCCGGGCGCGGCGCGCCTGTGTTGTCGTTGCGTCTTCTACGGCCTCGATCGGCACGCCTTGAGTCCGGACAAACACCGATCCGGTCCCGCGCGGCGCGACGAAAGGCGGACACGCCGCAGCGTTATACCCGGCCAAAAAAGGGGGCAATGGGTCGAATCGTCGTAGCAATGTCCGAATCGCGACAAAACTTGGCCGGACATTCTCGATACGCCACATTAGACTTCTTTGACGCAACAACGATTCGAACGCGCCGATCCCCATCAGAGCGCGTCCCGTCACCTCAACTCGCTCAGCTCACATGGAAACCAGCCTCGATACGGGCGCCGGCACCGCCGCCGCCCAGCCGTCTGCTCCACGCGCCCCGCGTACCGTCTACCCGGTGCTCGGCGCGATCAGCTTCTCGCACATGCTCAACGACATGATCCAGTCGTTGATCCTCGCGATCTATCCGATGCTCAAGAGCCAGTTCGCGCTGTCGTTCGCGCAGATCGGCCTGATCACGCTGACCTACCAGATCACCGCGTCGCTGCTGCAGCCGCTCGTCGGCCTGTATACGGACAAGCGGCCGAAGCCGTATTCGCTGCCGGTCGGGATGGGCTTCACGCTCGCGGGGCTGCTGCTGATGTCGGCCGCGCCGAACTTCGCGACGCTGCTGGCGGCGGCGGCGCTGGTCGGCTGCGGCTCGTCGGTGTTCCATCCGGAATCGTCGCGCGTCGCGCGGATGGCGTCGGGCGGCCAGCACGGGCTCGCGCAGTCGCTGTTCCAGGTCGGCGGCAACGCCGGTTCGGCACTCGGGCCGCTGCTCGCCGCGCTCGTGATCATCCCGCACGGCCAGCACAGCATCGCGTGGTTCTCGGCGGCCGCGCTCGTCGCGATGGTCGTGCTCACGCAGATCGGCCACTGGTACAAGAAGCATCCGTCGATGAAGAAGAAGGCGGCGCCGGCCGGCCATCCGACGCTGTCGCCGGGCCGCGTGCTCGCCGCGATCGGCGTGCTGGTGCTGCTGGTGTTCTCGAAGTACTTCTATCTCGCGAGCATCAACAGCTATTTCACGTTCTACCTGATCGACAAGTTCCACCTGTCGGTGCAGGCCGCGCAGATCCACCTGTTCGTGTTCCTCGCGGCGGTCGCGGCCGGCACGCTGATCGGCGGGCCGGTCGGCGACCGGATCGGCCGCAAGTACGTGATCTGGGTGTCGATCCTCGGCGTCGCGCCGTTCACGCTGCTGCTGCCGTACGCGAACCTGTTCTGGACGAGCGTGCTGAGCGTGATCATCGGCGTCGTGCTGGCGTCGGCGTTCGCCGCGATCCTCGTCTATGCGACGGAGCTGATGCCCGGCAAGGTCGGGATGGTCGCGGGTCTGTTCTTCGGCTTCGCGTTCGGCCTGGGCGGCGTGGGCGCCGCCGTGCTCGGCCAGCTCGCCGACGCGACGAGCATCACGTTCGTCTACAAGGTGTGCTCGTTCCTGCCGCTGATCGGCGTGCTGACGGTGTTCCTGCCGAACCTCGAAAGCAGCCGGCGCAAGAAGGCGTGACGAAACGGCCGCGGCTTGGGTGCCGCGGCCGTTGGCTCAACAACTTTGCGAAACGTTTCGTCGAGCGGTTATCAGTGCCGGGGTTCTCGTGTGCCGCGACCGAACATTCGCGCACCCAGCCAGACGAGCGCGATCGCGATCACGAAGCTGACGCCGAGCATGGTGCTGATCAGGATGTCGCCCTGGCCGTGAACACCGAGCGTTTCGAACACGCGGAACAGCGGCTCGAACGCTCGCCACCCCGCCCCGCTTTGAAACCATTCATCCAGCGGGGAATTCGCCAGGCCGAGATAGACCGGGATCGTCAAGACGATCGCTGCAAGCAGGCGGACAAGCACTTTCATTGGACGATCACTCGACCGTAGTACTTCATCCCGGTGCCCGGAATCGTGCCGCCGCTCTGCGACTTCAGGAACCTGCGAAGCGCATTGAATTGGGTCGACAGGCATTCGGGGCCTCTCATTTTCGTTATTTTTTGATACGACTGCGTGCAGCACGCTGTCGTCCCCGCTGCTACGACACCCCGGCAGCCGCGAAAGCTCAAGCCATCACGGCCTCGTCGTCATCGCAGTGCCCGTGCCCGACATACTTGGCTACACGATGGCTGCACCATTCTCCGTCGCATGCAACGTCAGGAACCGCTTGAGGATGCCGGACGAATAGCTGCTCGCGATCGCCGACAGGAAGTGCGAGAACGACTGCGTCGCGTGATCGTCGGCCGTATCGGAGATCGTGCGCACGATGGCGAACGGCACGTCGTGTTCGGCGCATACCTGCGCGATCGCCGCGCCTTCCATCTCGACCGCGAGCGCGTCCGGCAGCGCGTCGCGCAGCGCGACGACTTCCCGCTCGCTCGACACGAAGCGGTCGCCGCTGATGATCAGCCCGCCATGCAGCGTCCCGCCGGCGAGCCCGAAACGCGCGGCGAACTGCGCGCCCTCCTCGGCGACGAACAGCGTGCACGCGGCCTTCAGGCGGGCCGTCAGCGCCGCGTCGGTCGTGAACCGCGTGATGCCGAGCAGCGGCACCTCGTAGCGCGGAAACAGCGGCGACGCATCGAGATCGTGCTGCAGCAGCGTATCGGCGACGACGACGTCGCCGATACGCACCGTGCGCGACACGCCACCGGCGACACCGGTGAACACGACGCCGGACACGCCGAACACATGGATCAGCGCACTGACGGTGGCGGAGGCCGCGACCTTGCCGACCCGCGCGAGCGTGACGACGCAGGCCGCGCCGTGCACGGTGCCGACGTGGTAATCGCGGCGGCCGAGCGTGATCGTCTTCATCACGCCGTCGGCGCGCATCGCGGCGATCAGGTCGCCGAGCTCCTCGGGCAGCGCGGCCAGAATGCCGAGCGGACGCGTCGATACCGTTTCAACCATGTCGATGCTCATCATTCCACCGCCTGCAGTTTCGCGACCGCCAGCGCGAGCCACTTCTCGCCGTGCCGCTTGAACTTCACCTGCGCCTTCGCATCGGCGCCGTTGCCTTCGAGCGCGGTGACCGTGCCCTCGCCGAACTTGGTATGGAAGACCTGCTGGCCGACGCGGAACCCGGTGTCGGCCGCGCGCTGCTTGTTCGCGAAGGCCGGCAGCGGCGCGGTGACCGCCGCGTCGACCACCTGCTCGCGGCTGCCGCCGCCCGGCCGCGCGAACCAGTCGCGCCCCCAGCCGGCGTTGTCCGAGCGGCCGCCCCAGCGCGAGCCGGCCTCGACCTTCGGCGTGAGCCACTTCAGCACGTGCTCCGGCAGTTCGTCGAAGAAGCGCGAGCGCACGTTGTAGCGCGTCTGGCCGTGCAGCATCCGGCTCTGCGCGAACGACAGGTAGAGCCGCTCCTTCGCGCGCGTGATCGCGACGTACATCAGCCGGCGCTCTTCCTCGAGGCCGTCCGATTCGAGCACGCTGTTCTCGTGCGGGAACAGCCCTTCCTCGAGGCCGGTGATGAACACGGCCGAGAATTCGAGGCCCTTCGCCGCGTGCACCGTCATCAGCTGCACCGCGTCCTGACCGGCCTGTGCCTGGTTGTCGCCGGCCTCCAGCGATGCGTGCGACAGGAAACCCGCGAGCGGCGTCATCGTGTCGGGATTCTGCGCGGGGTCGCCGAGCGGCGCCGGGTCGAGCACGTCGACCGACGGATCGCCTGCGTCCACGCCGAGCTCCGGCGCCGCGATCGCACCCGCGCGCAGCGGAATCGAGCGGGCCGGTGCGTCGAGCCCGTAGCCTTCCTCGCTGACGAACGCGGTGGCCGCGTTCACCAGTTCCTGCAGGTTCTCGAGGCGGTCCTGGCCTTCGCGCTCGCCCTGGTAGAAATCGGCGAGGCCGCTCGCGCGCACGACGTATTCGACCGTCTCAGGCAGGCTCATCTGCTGCGTCTCGGCGCGCATCTTCGCGATCAGCGTTGCGAACGCGCCGAGGCTCGTGCCGGCCTTGCCGGTCACGTACGGAATCGCGGCGGCCATCGAGCAGTCGTACAGGCGCGCGGCGTCCGCGAGCTGCTCGATCGAGCGCGCGCCGATCCCGCGCGTCGGGAAATTCACGACGCGCACGAACGCGGTGTCGTCGTTCGGATTGTCGATCAGCCGCAGGTACGCGAGCGCGTGCTTCACTTCCTGGCGCTCGAAGAAGCGCAGGCCGCCGTACACGCGATACGGAATGCCCGACGTCATCAGCGTGTGCTCGATCGCGCGCGACTGCGCGTTGCTGCGATACAGGACGGCCACCTCGCTGCGCGACATCCCGGTGTTGATCAGCGAGCGGATCTCCTCGACGATCCAGCCGGCTTCCTGCGCATCGGTGCTCGCCTCGTACACGCGCACGGGCTCGCCATGGCCGGCGTCGGTGCGCAGGTTCTTGCCGAGGCGATGCGCGTTGTTCGAGATCAGCTGGTTCGCCGCATCGAGGATGTTGCCGTGCGACCGGTAGTTCTGCTCGAGCTTGATCAGGTTGCGCACGCGGAATTCGTCTTCGAAGTCGCGCATGTTGCCGACGTTCGCGCCGCGGAACGCGTAGATCGACTGGTCGTCGTCGCCGACCGCGAAGATCGCGTTCTCGCCGCCCGCGAGCATCTTGAGCCACGCGTACTGCAGCTTGTTGGTGTCCTGGAACTCGTCGACGAGGATGTGCCTGAAACGCGCCTGGTAGTGCGCGCGCAGCGGCGCGTTGTACGCGAGCAGCTCGTAGCAGCGCAGCAGCAGCTCGGGGAAATCGACGACGCCCTCGCGCTGGCACTGCTGGTCGTACGCCTGGTACAGCTCGACGAACTTGCGGTTGAAGTTGTCGGACGCGTCGACCTTGTCGGGCCGCAGCCCCTGCTCCTTCGCGTTGTTGATGAAGTACTGGACGTTCTTCGGCGGGTATTTCTCGTCGTCGACGTTCGCCGCCTTCATCAGCCGCTTGATCGCCGACAGCTGGTCGGCCGTGTCGAGGATCTGGAAGGTCTGCGGCAGGCCGGCGTCGCGCCAGTGCGTGCGCAGCATCCGGTTGCACAGCCCGTGGAACGTGCCGATCCACATCCCGCGCGTGTCGATCGGCATCATCGCCGACAGCCGCGCCATCATCTCGCGCGCGGCCTTGTTCGTGAAGGTGACGGCGAGCACGGTGGCCGGCGATGCGTAGCCCTGCTGGATCAGCCACGCGATACGCGTGATCAGCACGCGGGTCTTGCCGCTGCCCGCCCCCGCGAGGATCAGCGCCGGTTCGTTCGGCAGCGTGACGGCGGCGTATTGTTCAGGGTTCAGATTGGCGAGCAGATCGGGCATGGAGCGGCAGCGGACGTGCGAGAAAAATGCGGACCCGCCATTATAAGTCGGCCGCGCGGTGCCGTTTCCGATCCGTTGTGCCGCGGGCCGTCGCCCGTGCTGCACGCCTCTTGCGACCCGCCCGCGCGGGCAAGCGATGGCTGGCCGATGTGCATCCATTTATAATTGTCAGATTCGGCATCCAATTCACGCATTTTTCGGCAGATTTCCAACCATGAGCGACAGCACGCTTGCGAAGAGTTTCGAGCCCCACACCATCGAGTCCCAATGGGGGCCGGAGTGGGAAAAACGCGGCTATGCCGCCCCGGCATTCGACCCGGCGCGTCCCGATTTCGCGATCCAGCTGCCGCCGCCGAACGTCACCGGCACGCTGCACATGGGCCACGCGTTCAACCAGACGATCATGGACGGCCTCGCCCGCTACCACCGGATGCTCGGCGAGAACACGCTGTGGGTGCCCGGCACCGACCACGCGGGGATCGCGACCCAGATCGTCGTCGAGCGCCAGCTCGACGCGCAGGGCGTATCGCGCCATGACCTCGGCCGCGAGAAGTTCGTCGAGCGCGTGTGGGAGTGGAAGCAGCAGTCCGGCTCGACGATCACGGGCCAGGTGCGCCGCCTCGGCGCGTCGACCGACTGGTCGCGCGAATATTTCACGATGGACGACAAGATGTCGGCCGCCGTGCGCGACGTGTTCGTCACGCTCTACGAACAGGGCCTGATCTACCGCGGCAAGCGCCTCGTGAACTGGGATCCGGTGCTGCTCACCGCGGTGTCGGATCTCGAAGTCGCGAGCGAGGAGGAAAACGGCCACCTGTGGCACATCCGCTACCCGCTCGTCGACGGTTCGGGCTCGCTGACCGTCGCGACCACGCGTCCGGAAACGATGCTCGGCGACGTCGCGCTGATGGTCCACCCGGAAGACGAGCGCTACGCGCACCTGATCGGCAAGCTCGTCACGCTGCCGCTGACGGGCCGCGAGATCCCGGTGATCGCCGACGACTACGTCGACCGCGAGTTCGGCACGGGCGTCGTGAAGGTCACGCCCGCGCACGACTTCAACGACTACCAGGTCGGCCTGCGCCACAACCTCGCGCCGATCGAGATCCTGACGCTCGACGCGAAGATCAATGACAACGGCCCCGAGCAGTATCGCGGCCTCGACCGCTTCGACGCGCGCCGTGCGATCGTCGCCGACCTCGATGCGGAGGGCTTCCTCGACTCCGTGAAGCCGCACAAGCTGATGGTGCCGCGCGGCGACCGCACGGGCGTCGTGATCGAGCCGATGCTGACCGACCAGTGGTTCGTCGCGATGACGAAGCCGGCGCCGGAAGGCACGTTCAACCCGGGCAAGTCGATCACCGAAACGTCGCTCGACGTCGTGCGCAGCGGCCAGATCAAGTTCGTGCCGGAAAACTGGACGACCACCTACTACCAGTGGCTCGAGAACATCCAGGACTGGTGCATCTCGCGCCAGCTCTGGTGGGGCCACCAGATTCCCGCCTGGTACGGCGAGAACGGCGAGGTGTTCGTCGCGCGCGACGAGCAAGAGGCGCGCGCGCAGGCCGCCGCGAAGGGCTACACCGGCGCGCTGAAGCGCGACGAGGACGTGCTCGACACGTGGTTCTCGTCGGCGCTCGTGCCGTTCTCGTCGCTCGGCTGGCCGAACGAAACGCCTGAACTCCAGCACTTCCTGCCGTCGTCGGTGCTCGTCACCGGCTTCGACATCATCTTCTTCTGGGTCGCCCGGATGGTGATGATGACGACGCACTTCACCGGCAAGGTGCCGTTCCACACCGTCTACGTGCACGGCCTCGTGCGCGACGCGGAAGGCCAGAAGATGTCGAAGAGCAAGGGCAACACGCTCGACCCGATCGACATCGTCGACGGCATCGACCTCGAAACGCTGGTCGCGAAGCGCACGACCGGCCTGATGAACCCGAAGCAGGCCGCGACAATCGAGAAGAAGACGCGCAAGGAATTCCCGGACGGCATCGCCGCGTTCGGCACCGACGCGCTGCGCTTCACGATGGCGTCGATGGCGACGCTCGGCCGCAACGTGAACTTCGACCTCGCGCGCTGCGAAGGCTATCGCAACTTCTGCAACAAGCTGTGGAACGCGACGCGCTTCGTGCTGATGAACTGCGAAGGCCACGACTGCGGCACCGACAAGCCGGAAGTGTGCGGCGCGGGCGACTGCGGCCCCGGCGGCTACCTCGACTTCTCGGCGGCCGACCGCTGGATCGTGTCGCTCCTGCAGCGCACCGAGGCCGACATCGCGAAGGGCTTCGCCGATTACCGCTTCGACAACATCGCGACCAGCATCTACAAGTTCGTGTGGGACGAGTACTGCGACTGGTACCTCGAACTCGCGAAGGTGCAGATCCAGAACGGCACGCCGGAACAGCAGCGCGCGACGCGCCGCACGCTGCTGCGCGTGCTGGAAACGGTGCTGCGCCTCGCGCACCCGATCATCCCGTTCATCACCGAAGCGCTCTGGCAGAAGGTCGCGCCGCTCGCCGGCCGTTATCCGCAAGGCAAGGCCGAGGGCGAAGCGTCGCTGATGACGCAGGCGTATCCGGTCGCGAACCTGCAGAAGATCGACGAGGCGTCCGAACAATGGGCGGCCGACCTGAAGGCGATCGTCGACGCGTGCCGCAACCTGCGCGGCGAGATGAACCTGTCGCCGGCGACCAAGGTGCCGCTGCTCGCGGCCGGCGATGTCGAGCGCCTGCGCTCGTTCGCCCCGTACGTGCAGGCGCTCGCGCGCCTGTCGGAAGTGCAGATCCTGGCCGACGAAGCGACCCTCGACAAGGAAGCGCACGGCGCGCCGATCGCGATCGTGGGCCCGAACAAGCTGGTGCTGAAGGTGGAAATCGACGTCGCGGCCGAACGCGAGCGCCTGTCGAAGGAAATCGCGCGCCTGACGGGCGAGATCGCGAAGTGCAATGCGAAGCTCGGCAACGAGGCGTTCGTCGCGAAAGCCCCGCCGGCCGTGGTCGAGCAGGAGCAGAAGCGCGTCGCCGAATTCCAGAGCACGCTGGAAAAACTGCGCGCTCAGCTCGATCGGTTGCCTGCGTAACAAACGGTAAGGTCGTTTGCGTTCACTATAATCGGAACGTGAACATAGGCTGTCTGACAAGTCGATTACAGAAATAAAGGTTCGATCATGTTGAAAGTCACCAAGGCGGTATTCCCCGTTGCCGGTCTCGGCACGCGGTTCCTCCCGGCAACGAAGGCGAGCCCGAAGGAAATGCTGCCCGTCGTCGACAAGCCGCTGATCCAGTACGCAGTCGAGGAAGCGATCGCCGCGGGCATCACCGAGATGATCTTCGTGACCGGGCGCAGCAAGCGCGCGATCGAGGATCACTTCGACAAGTCGTACGAGGTCGAGGCCGAACTCGAGGCGCGCGGCAAGGAAAAGCTGCTCGAGCTCGTGCGCAGCATCAAGCCGAGCCATGTCGACTGCTTCTACGTGCGCCAGCCGGAAGCGCTCGGCCTCGGCCATGCGGTGCTGTGCGCGGAGAAGCTCGTCGCCGACAACCCGTTCGCGGTGATCCTCGCCGACGACCTGCTCGACGGCAACCCGCCCGTGATGAAGCAGATGGTCGACGTGTTCGATCACTATCACAGCTCGGTGATCGGCGTGGAAGAGATCCCGCCGTCGGAGACGAAGTCGTACGGCATCGTCGACGGCAAGGAGTGGGAAGAGTCGATCGTCAAGATGTCGGCGATCGTCGAGAAACCGGAGCCGGAAGTCGCACCGTCGAACCTCGGCGTGGTCGGCCGCTACATCCTGAAGCCGCGGATCTTCGAACACCTGCGTGCGCTGAAGCCGGGCGCGGGCGGCGAGTTGCAGCTCACCGACGCGATCCAGGCGCTGCTCGCCGACGAACAGGTGCTGGCCTACAAGTACCAGGGCACGCGCTATGACTGCGGCAGCAAGCTCGGCTACCTGAAGGCGACGGTCGAGTTCGCGCTGCGCCACCCGGAAGTCGGCACCGAGTTCGACGCATACCTGCGTGCGCGCGGCAACGGGCAACCGGCTGCCTGAACGCGGCACGGGCCGGCCTCGCCTCCCCGGCGGGCCGCCCTCGCCTCACGGCCGGCGCGTCAGCGCGTAGCGGCCGGCTTCACCGAGACGACGCCCGGCATTGCGCCCGCGTCGTCTTTTTTCGTCTTCACGAGCCAGCCGTCGCCCTGCTCGAACGGCAGCTTCGCGAGCGCGCTCTTCACGAGCGTCGGCGCGGCCTGCTGCGTGAGCGCATCGCGATCGCGCAGCGACGCCGACACGCGATAGACGTCGGCGCCCGTCGTCGCATCGACGAAACGCAGCGTCAGCACGTGGCGGTACACCTTGCCCGCGAACGGCAGTGCGAACGGCGCCGGTCCGTCGACGGTCACGCACGCGCTGCTTGCCGCGCCGCACCGGTCGGCCGTCGCCGCGACCGACGCCGGCTGCGTCGCATACGCGATCGACAGCCGGTAGCGCGCGGCCTGGCCAGGCTGCGCGTCGAAGCCGCGATGCGCGAGCTCGTCGCGCACGAGCGTCTCGATCTGCCGGTATTCGGCATCGTCGACCTGAGCGGCCGTGCGAACGAAATCGTAGCCGTGCACACCGGATGCGAACGCATTCGGCTGCCCGAGCGCGCTCACGCCGGTCGTGACGCCGGCGCAACCCGTCAACAGCGACGCCGCCAGCGCGGCCGCTGCCCATTCCTTTCTCATGACTTCCCCCAAATGCCTGCCGTCGTGCCCGGCCCTGTCAGGCGGACGGCTCGTCGATCGCGGGCAGCGACACCGTCACCGCGGTGCCGACACCCACTTCGCTGTCGACCGTCACGCTGCCGCCGTGGCGCGTGACGACCGTCTTCACGAATGCCATGCCGAGCCCGGAACCCGAGATTTCGGGCCGCTCGCCGGCATGGAACCGCTTGAAACGCTCGAACAGATGCTGCAGATCTTCCGGCGCGATGCCGTACCCCTGATCGCGAATCGTACAGAAGATCCGCTTCGATGCATGCTCGACCGTCAGCGTACACGCGATCACCGTGTCGGACGGACTGTATTTGACTGCGTTGTTCAGCAGGTTGACGAACGCGCGCGTGATCAGTGAGCGGTCGGCGCGCGTCCAGCACATGTCGGTCCCGACGTCGGTCTCGATGCGGATGCGCTTTGCCTGCGCCTGCGGCCAGACTTCGTCGCTCGCGTCGATCAGCACGTCGACCAGGCTCGTCGGTTCGAGCTGGTAAGCCTGCGACTCCGCGCGCGCCAGCTGCACGAACTCGTCGGCGAGCGACAGCGCACGGTGCGCATAGCGCTCGATCCGCGCGAGCAGCCCGCGCATCGCGTCGGTTTCGACGCGATCGCGCTCGATCTCGACGAGCGCGAGGATCGACGACTGCGGCGAGCGCATGTCGTGCGACAGCAGGTGCAGCGCCTCCTCGCGCTGCCGCTCGGCCGCGTGCAGCTCGGTCACGTCGACGAGACCGGCGATCCAGCCCGTCACGCGGCCCTGCGCGTTCGTACACGGGGCGTAGCGTAACAGATGGTCGAGCCCGTCGCGATCGCGCACCTCGATGCCGCGCGCCATCGCTTCGTCTTCAGCCCCGAGCGTCGGATCGAGCGCGGCCGGCCAGTGTGCGCGGATCGTGACGTCGTGTTCGGCGTTGCCGTCGACGGTCTTCATGAAGGTCAGCTCGCCGAGCGCGGCGCGCAGCGGCCGCCCTTCCGGCACCGGCAGCGCGAGCCGCGAACCGTAGCGCTTCGCCGCATGGTTCGCGATCAGCACGGTGCCGGCCAGGTCGGTGACGAAGATCGGCTCCGGCATGCTGTCGAGGCTGTCCCACACGAAACGCTTCATGTCCTGCACGCGCTGCGCGGCCTGCGCCATCAGCGCCATCTGCCGTTCGAGCACGTCGCCGCCGACGCTGCGCGTGCGCGGCGCCTCGGGCAGCAGGTGCGGCTCGTCGGCGAGCCGCTGCAGCTCGCGGCGCAGGTACGACATCGTCATTTCCAGGCGCCGCCAGTTCCAGATCGGGTAGACGGCGACCAGCCCGAAGATGGCCGGCGCGGGCGACAGCCACATGCGCGCCTCGAACAGCAGCGCCAGGCTCGCGACGACGGCCAGCGCGGCCAGGCTCAGCGTCAGCAGCAGCGCACGCCATGGCGACAGCATCAGGAAGCCGCCCAGCAGCACGGCGAGCGGCAGCAGCGATGCGGCGAAGAGTCCGGCACGCGACGCAGGCAGGATCGCGCTGCCGGTCGTCAGCATGTCGAGCACGTTCGCATGGATGTACACGCCGGCGAGCGGACCGAAGTCGCCCGACACCGGCGTCGCGAAGCGGTCGTAGAGGCCCGACGCCGTCACGCCGACGACGACGATCTTGCCGCGCAGCGCGTCGGGTTTCACGCGCCCTTCGAGCACGTCGTCGAACGACAGCGTCGGATACGCGGGCGTGTTGCGGCTGAACGGAATCAGGTAGCGGCCGTCGCCGGTCGCGTCGCGCGACAGGTCGTGCGCTTGCGCGCCGGGCGTGCCGCCGACCGGATGCAGCCGGCCGGCCTGGATCGCACGGTAGACGGGCACCATCAGCTGCGGCCAGCGCACGCGGCCGTCGCTTTCGAACAGCGCGACGCTACGCACGATGCCGTCGGGATCGACTTCGAGATTGATGTGGCCGAGCCCCATCGTGCGCGCCGACAACTCCGCCACCGGCGGATCGACGGTGCGCGTGCCGTCCGCCTGTTCGGGGCTCAGCAAGACGGGCAGGAAGGTCGGCACACGGGCCATGGCGTCGGCGAACGCGCGATCCTCCGGCGACTGCTCGGTAAACAGCACGTCGTAGACGACCGCGGCCGGCTGCGCACGCGCCAGCGTGTCGAGCAGCCGCGCGTGCACGCTGCGCGGCCACGGCCAGCGGCCGAGTGCGGACACGCTCTGGTTGTCGATGTCGACGACGACGACGTCGGGCGACAGCGGCAGGCTGCGCAGCATCAGCAGCCGGTCGTAGATCAGCCCGTCGACGCTCGACGACAACCGGCCGAGCGCGCACGCGAGAATCACCGCGATCCCGAGGCAGCCGATCGCGATCCACTCGATCAGGAAGCGGCGGCCGAGGCGCCGCCGCGGGGAAACGGAGTCGGTTTTCATGCGCCGCCGGTCAGCGCGACAACGTGAACGCGCTGACCGGACTCGTCTTCTGATAGAACTTGCCGCCCTCGAACTCCTCGACCGTCACCGCCCAGTAGTAGTCGCCGGGCGGCAGGTGGGCGACCGTGATCCGGCGCGCGTGCAGGCCCATCTGGTCGACGACCGGCGCGCGCAGGTCCTTCGAGCGCGACAGCACGAACCGATAACGCGCGTCCTTGGCCGCGTCGTTCGGCGCCCAGCGGAACTCGTAGCCATCCGGGCCGGGCGACGCGCTCGCATCGAGCCCCATCAGGCGCCGCTCGAACGCGTAAATGTGCGGCATGCCTTCGAGGCCGTTGTCGTCGATCGCGGAAATCCGGACGAAGTACGTGCCGTTCGGCACCTCGCGGAACACCGCGCGCGACGAGACCGTGCGCGTTTCGCTGAACAGTTCGAGCATGCCCGCGTCGCGCGCGAGTTGCAGGTGATAGGCATGCGCATGCTCGAGCGGCGCGACGTCGAACGTGAGGTCGGGCTCGTCCTGCACCTTGTCCGGATGCGTGAGCGTGGGCGCCGGCAGCAGCTGCACGGGTGCGCCGACCGCGCCGGACGACGTCGTGACGCTGCCGAAGTTCGCATGCACGAGCGTCGGGTCGGCCGGCTGCTGCTTGCCCGCGACGCCGACGGTGCCGTCGAGCACCTCGACACGCGTCGCCGCGTTGCCGGCGGCGTCGTAGTTCACGCGGAACCGCGTGCCGCGTACACCGGCCACGACCGACGGCGAGCGGATCTGGAAGCGGTCGTCGCCCTTCTTCAGATGCGTGACCTCGCTGTCGACCGAACCGCGCGTGAGCTCGAACTCGCGATCGAGCGTGCCGGTCAGCACGGTGCGGCGCAAGGTCTTCAGGTCGAGCTGGCTGTCGGGCGGCAGGCTCATGTGCGTGCCGTCGGCCAGTTCGAGCGTCAGGAAACCGTTCGCGCCCGTGCGCACGCGGTCGCCCTCGGTCAGCGTCGCATCGTTCACGAGCGGCGCGTACGCGCCGCCGGACGCGCGCTCGGCCGTGCCCTGCACCGCGACGACGCGCGCGGTCAGCTTTTCCTTGCGCAGCCGTGCGACCGGCAGCTTCAGCGCGATGTCGGGCTGCAGGTGTTTCGGCGCAGGCACGCCGTTGATCCGTTGCAGCAACTGCCAGTCGTCCGGGCCCTGCAGGTAGCGCGCGGCGACGTCGTACAGCGTGTCGCCGGCATGCGTGCGGTAGACGACCATCTTGCCCGCGGCAGCGCTCGGCTGCGCGACGGCCTGCTGCGCCGCGAACGCAAACGCGACCGCGTACGCCGCATGCAGTGCCGCCGTGCGCAGGCTCGCCGTGCGCTGCGTGATGCGCCGGGTCACTCCGGCTCTCCCTGGCCGACCCGCTCGAGCCGGTAGCCGTAGCCGTAGATCGGCGCGAGGCGATAGCCGTTTTCCGGCCGCAGGCCGAGCTTCGTGCGCAGCATCGAGATGTGCGTGTCCATCGTGCGCGACGGGATGTCGGTCGCCTGCTTCCACACGAGATCGAGAATGTGCGCGCGCGACAGCGGCCGGTCGAGGTGCTGGAACAGCAGCAGCGCGAGCTCGAATTCCTTCTGCGTGAGGCTCACGGCCTTGTCGCCGACATAGGCCTGCTTCAGGTTCACGTCGAAGCGGAACTGGTCGAACTCGCGAACGGTCGCCTCCGCGTTGACCGGATACGCGCGGCGCAGCAGCGAGCCGATGCGCGCGCGCAGGATCGGACCCGACACGGGCTTGACCACGTAATCGTCCGCGCCGGCGTTGAGGATCTGCGTGATCCCCGCCTCGTCGTCGCGGCTCGTCATGAAGATGATCGGCAGGCTGTGCTCGGTCTGGTTCGCACGCACCCACTTGAGCACTTCCTCGCCGGACATGTCTGGCACGTTCCAGTCGAGCACGAGCAGATCGAACGTCTCGCGCTGCAGACGCTTCTTCAGGGCCTTGCCTTCCTTGAACGCATAGCACGTGTGGCCGGCGGCCGTCAGCGTTTGACTGACGAAATCCGTCTGGGCCGGATCATCATCCAGTACAGCAATTCTCATAGCACCCCGCAAATCGAAATCGATTCGTCCAGTTCAGCTCCCCGCACTCATCCCGCCGCACAGCATGCGCGCGGCGTCCGACACCGGCCGGCGAGCCGTCGTTTGCCGAGCGCGCAACCTGCGCGATACGGCGCCCCGGCAACCCATCTCAAAAACAGGGCACGGACGAACCGGCGATTTCATCATAGTAGTATGAAATTCGCCAAGAAATTGCGCGGACTACGGTCCTTTATTCGAATAATCCTTCCCGTCGCGCAACTGGCGGCGCCTCCGGCTGCCCCAGCATGGGCTGCCCCAGCGTGGGCTGCCCCAGCATCCGCTCCAGCTGGCTGCGCACGCGCTCCCACGCCGGCGCCGCATAGTCGGGCTGGCTCGCCGCCCACGCCTGCGCGAGATCGAACACGCGCCCGATCGTCGCGCCGCAATACGTGAAGCCCGCGCCGTCGTCCTGCGCGGCGCCGCGCAGCCGTTCGTCGAGCGATTCGGCCAGCCACGGCATCTCGGCCGCCGCCGAATCGGCATACGCCTCGAGCGCGGCACGCGCGTGGCGATCCCGTTGCGGGTCGAGCTCGATCCGGCTCAACCCCGCCGCACGTGCGGGCGCGATGCATTCCGCTGCGGACGGACTTCGAATGGTCCCTGGTCTGAAGGACATGTCCTCTCCCCGTTTGTACGACGGCAGCGTCAGGCATGGCCCCCGTGCCCGCCTCGTATGACGTACCGTGGCCGGTGCATCCATCCGAGACGGACGACCGGCCGGGTCAGTATACGCAGCCGGTCGTGCGGCGAGGTTTAAGAATTGTCAGAGGCGTCAGACAAGCGCTTTCCCATGGAACAGGCGCCTGGGCGAGGGTCTGTGCTGGCGCTCGTGTCGCGCCGTTGGCGCGGCGGACCGCAGCGGGCGGTGCGCGAGCGGGCGCCGCAAGGGGCGCGAGATGCGGGCCGTCAGCGGCGGCGCATCAGGAACACGAAGGTCTTGTCCTGCGTCGTCACTTCGACGATCTCGTTGCCCGTCTGCTTCGCGAACGCGGCGAAATCGCGCTGCGAACCCGGATCGGTCGCGAGCACCTTGAGGATCTGCCCGCTCTCCATATCGGCGAGCGCTTTCTTGGCGCGCAGGATCGGCAACGGGCAATTGAGCCCGCGCGCGTCCACTTCCTTGTGAATCTGCATCGGCTGTCGACCTTCGAATGACGCGCCACACGGGCGCGGGAGGAAGCGGCGATTTTACCGCAGCGCGGCCGCCCCTGCCCGCGCGGCCCGGGCCCGGCCGCGCGACGCGGCGCGCCCGCGCTCGGCACGCGCTCGTCATGCCAAGCGCCCGCCGAGCGCCCGTCAGGCGCCCGAGAACCCGCCCGCGAGCCGCTCGCGCAGGTGCCGCACGAGCGCGCGCACCGCGCTCGGCACGACCGGGCTGTACGGCCGCAGCGCGAAGATGTGGTCGCCGAACGCGCCCGACGGCCGCCAGCCGTCCAGCAGCGCGACGAGCCGGCCGGCGTCGAGATCGCGCTGCGCGCTGAAATCCGGCAGCAGCGCGATGCCGAGCCCGCCGAGCGCGGCCTCGCGCATCGCCTCGCTGTTGTTGGCCGCGAAGCTGCCGCGCACCGGCACGCTCACGCGCTGGCGCCGCCGGCCGTCCGGCTCGAAGCTCCAGGCGGCCGGTTCGTTGTCGCGCAGGTAGCACAGGCAGCTGTGGTCGACGAGTTCGCTCGGGTGGCGCGGCGCACCGCGCGCGTCGAGGTAGTCGCGGCTCGCGACCAGCAGCGAACGCGTGTCGCACAGCTTCCACGCGACGTGGGTTTGCGGCGCGGTCGTCGTATGGCGGATCGCGAGGTCGAAGCCCTCCTGCGTCAGCGAATGCAGCCGGTCGGACAGGTCGAGTTCGATGTGCACGCCCGGGTGCTGCCGCAGGAAATCGGGCAGGTGCGGCACGACCTGCTGGCGCCCGAGCGCGACCGGCGCCGTCACGCGCAGCAGCCCGCGCGGCTCGCCGGCGAGCTCCTTCACGCGCGCGAAGTGCTGGCCGATCGATTCGAACGCGTCGCGCGTGCTGTCGACCAGCGTCTGCCCGGCGTCGGTGAGCCGCACGCTGCGCGTCGTGCGCCGCACGAGCGGCACGCCGGCCGCCTTCTCGAGATCGGCGATGCGCTGGCTCATCGCGGCCTTGCTGATGCCGAGCCGCTGCGCGGCAGCCGTGAAACTGCCGGCCGCGGCGAGGACCGTCAGCGAGTGGATATGCGGCCAGAGCGCCTGGACATTTTGCTGATTCATCCGTCGATTATTCAGAATTCTGAACAGTGAATCAAGCTGCGCGGCCTTCTCCCGGCCCGCCGCTTTGCCTAGACTAGGTTCCGTCCATCCCCATTCCCATCCCCAGGAGACACGCATGACCACGGTTCCCGCCTATACGTCCGACGCCGACGTCGGCCACTACATCGACGGCGCACCCGTCGCCGGCCGCAGCGGCCGCTTCCAGGACGTCTTCAATCCGGCGCTCGGCCGCGCGGTGCGCCGCGTCGCGCTCGCCGGCGACGACGAAGTGCAGCGCGCCGTCGCGTCCGCCCGTGCGGCGTTCCCGGCCTGGGCCGACACGCCGCCGATCCGCCGCGCCCGCGTGCTGCACCGCTTCCTGCAGTTGATGAACGAACACCGCGACACGCTGGCCGCCATCATCACGGCCGAGCACGGCAAGGTGTTCTCGGATGCGCAGGGCGAAGTCGCGCGCGGCATCGACATCATCGAATTCGCATGCGGCGTGCCGCAACTGCTGAAGGGCGACTTCACCGACCAGGTCAGCACCGGCATCGACAACTGGACGATGCGCCAGCCGCTCGGCGTCGTCGCGGGTATCACGCCGTTCAACTTCCCGTGCATGGTGCCGTGCTGGATGTTCCCGGTCGCGCTCGCGACGGGCAACACGTTCGTGCTGAAGCCGAGCGAACGCGACCCGTCGGCGGCGCTGTTCATCGCGGACCTGCTCACGCAGGCAGGCCTGCCCGCCGGCGTGTTCAACGTCGTGCAGGGCGACAAGGGCGCGGTCGATGCGCTCCTCGACCACCCGGACGTGCAGGCCGTCAGCTTCGTCGGCTCGACGCCGATCGCGGCCTACGTGCAGCAGCGCGCGGTGCAGTCGGGCAAGCGCGTGCAGGCGCTCGGCGGCGCGAAGAACCATCTCGTCGTGATGCCGGACGCGAACATCGAGCAGGCGGTCGACGCGCTGATCGGCGCCGCGTACGGCTCGGCCGGCGAACGCTGCATGGCGATCAGCATCGCGGTGCTGGTCGGCGACGTGGCCGACAAGATCGTGCCGTTGGTCGCCGAGCGCGCGCGCAAGCTGGTGATCGGCGACGGGATGTCGCCGGAAGTCGAGATGGGCCCGATCGTCACCGGCGACGCGCTCAAGCGCATCGAAGGTTATATCGAGCAAGGCGTCAGCGAAGGCGCGCAACTGGTGGTCGACGGCCGCGGGCTGCGCGTGCCGGGCCGCGAGGAAGGCTTCTTCACCGGCGGCACGCTGTTCGATCACGTGAGCCCCGACATGCGCATCTACAAGGAAGAGATCTTCGGGCCGGTGCTCGGCTGCGTGCGCGTGAAGGACTTCGGGGAAGCGGTCGACCTGATCAACGCACACGAATTCGGCAACGGCGTCGCATGCTTCACGAGCGACGGCGGCATCGCGCGCGAATTCGCGCGGCGCATCCAGGTCGGCATGGTCGGCATCAACGTGCCGATTCCGGTGCCGATGGCCTGGCACGGCTTCGGCGGCTGGAAGAAGAGCCTGTTCGGCGACATGCACGCGTACGGCGAGGAAGGCGTGCGCTTCTACACGCGCCAGAAGTCGGTGATGCAGCGCTGGGCGTCGAGCATCGGCAAGGGCGCCGAATTCGCGATGCCGACCGCGAAGTAAGCGGGGTCGACGCGCCGCCCGGCGATGGAATGCGCGGGCGGCCGGCGAATCGAAGGCCGGCGTCAGCCGGCCTGCGTACCGTGTACGCCGTCGGCGGTCGGCAGGTACGACAGCTCGAGCCGGTACGCGAGCGCGACGAACAGGCTCTGCGCGAGGCCCATCGTCGCGGTCAGCGCACGGAACCCGAACGTCTCGCTGTCCTGCACCATCAGCGTCACCTCGGCCTCGCGCGCGAGCGGGCTCATCCGGCTGTCGGTGATCGCGATCAGGCGCGCGCCGCGCTGCACGGCCTGCTGCGCGACCTGCACCGTCTCTTCCGCGTACGGCATGAACGAGATCACGATCATCACGTCGCCCTCGCGCACCGAGCGGATCTGGCCGAGATGCATGCTGCCGAGCGCGCTGAACAGGCCGATGCGCTTGTCGGTGTGCTGCAGCGCATAGTCGAGATACACGGCGATCGGAAACGCGCGGCGCGAGCCGGCGATCCAGATCGCCTGCGTGTCGGCGAGCAGGTCGACGGCCCGTGCGAGCGCGTGCGGGTCGAGCGTCTGCCGCAGCTGCTGCATGCCGGCAATGCTGCCCTTGATGAATTCGTCGGCGATCTGCTCGGGCTGCAGGCTCGACTCGCCCGATTCGATCACGTCGCGCAGCCGCAGGTTGTACGCGCGGCCCGGCGCGATCTGCTGGGCCAGCCCCTCGCGGAACAGCCGCTGCATCTCGGAGAAGCCCGAAAAGCCGAAATGCTTCGCGAACCGGACGACGGCCGACGGCTGCACGCCGCACGCCTCCGCGAGCGACTGGATGCCTTCCAGGCCCAGCTGGTCCCGATGCGTTTCCACGTGACGCGCAATCACCTTCAGGCGATTGCTGAGGCCGTCGTACTCCTGCGTCAGATGCTGCAGGAACGCCTCGACGGTGGCGGGTGGTTTCTCGGATGAACTCATCGGATAGCGCGAAGTTGACGGCCCCGATCCGCGCGCCGCCTGCGCGTGCGCCCGGGACTCACCTATGGACATGCATGAAGGGCGAATTTAATCACGTTTGCGGCACGGCCCGCGCCGCACGCTCGCTCCCACGCGCTCGATCATCACCTACACACGCTCCACGGCCGGAATGGAAACGATTTTCCAACGCCGTCGCCGAGCCGTAAAGATTAGGGCGTCTACCGACGCCGATGCGAACGGTGACGCCGAGGGTCGCCGGCAGCCGCCCTGGGCCGCCGGCCGACGCCGCGCATCGGCCGCCGCTGGCTCACCGATAGTCGACCCATACGCCGCCCGCATCGGCGGACCGCACGCAGTTCTCGACCCACCGCACGCCTTCGACGCCCGCATGGACATCCGGAAAGCGGATGCTCTTCAACGCCTGCGCGTCGCCGCGATCGGCCGCGTCCATCGCGAGCGCGAAGCGCGCGTACAGATTCGACCACGCTTCGAACAGCCCTTCCGGATGCCCGGCGCCGATGCGGTCCTCGCGCAATGCGTGCGGATGCAGATAGCCCATTCCGCGATCGAGCACCTGCGCGGGCTGCCCCTGTATCTCGTAGCGCAACTGGTTCGGATGTTCGTCCCACCATTCGACGCTCGCCTTCGAGCCGATCACGCGCACCTTCTGCCCGTGCATCGAGCCCGCGTTCACCGCGCTCGACCACACGTAGCCGATCGCGCCCGTGTCGTATTCCATGATCGTGAACGCGTTGTCCTCGAGCGGCGCGCGACTCTTCACGAAGCTCTGCCGCGAGCACATCAGCCGTTTGATCCGCAGTTCCGGCGCCATCACTTCGGAGATGTACAGCGGATGCGTGCCGATGTCGCCGAGCACGTAGCTCGGCCCCGCGAACTTCGGGTCGACGCGCCAGCGCGCGGCGGCGCTCGCGGCTTCGACGCCCTCGCTGTGAAAGCCGTGCGCGAACTGCATCTGCACGATGCGGATCTCGCCGAGATCGCCGCGCGCGATCATTTCGCGCGCCTGCTCGATCATCTGGTGTCCGGAATAGCCGTACGCGACGCCGACGATGCGGTTCTTCTCGACCGACAGCCGCTGCAGCGCCTCGGCCTCCTCGGTCGTGAAGCACAGCGGCTTTTCGCAGACGACGTGCAGCCCCGCGTTCAGCGCCGCGCGACAAATTTCGAAGTGCGTGTTGTTCGGCGTCGCGATCGACACCGCGCGGATGCCGTCGGCACGCTTCGCCTCGGCGTCGAACATCGTCCGGTAGTCGGGATAGCAGCGCCCGGCGTCGACACCGAGCTTCACGCCGAATTGCCGCCCGCGTTCGGCATCGATGTCGAATGCGCCGGCAACGAGCTGGAAGCTGCCGTCTCGCAATGCGGCCGACCGGTGGCTGTAGCCGATCTGGCTGCCGAGCCCGCCGCCGACCATGCCCCAGGGAATCGAATGTCCGAGCAGAATCTGTCCGTCGATCATGATTGTCGTGTTCCTGTCCGTGTTCAGGTGTTCAAAGTGTGTGCAGAGGGTCGGGCCGACGGCCGATTACGCGAACCCGGCCGATGCGAGAAACTCGCGGCTCGCCGCGACGTCGCGCAGGCTCGTGCCGGCATTGCGCGGATCGCGCTCCTGTTCGATCGTGATGTATCCCGCATAGCCGATGTCGTCGAGCGCGCGACGGATCGCGCGGTAGTCGAGCACGCCGGTGCCGATCGGGCACATCACGCCACGCGCGCACGCCGCGAAGAAGGCGATGTGTTCGCCCATCACCGCGTCGTACACGGCCGCGTCGATATCCTTGAAATGCACGTAGTCGAGCCGCGCCGCGTGACGGCGCAGCCATGTCTCGGGATCCATCCCCGAGTAGTAAAGGTGGCCGGTGTCGAGACAGAGGCCCGCCGTATCGGCCGCGACGTCGGCGACGATCCGGTCGATCTCGTCCGCGAACTCGATGTAGCCGCCCGCATGCGGATGGATCACCGCGCGCACGCCGAATTCGTCGCGCGCGATCGTCGCGATTTCGCGAATGTGGTCGACCATGCGCGCCCAGCGTTCGGCGGACAGGCGCGGCGCGCGATCGGCGTGGCCGGCCGCGTAGTCGCGTTCGTCGTGCCCCCAGTCCATCACGACCAGATACGGCGCCGCATGGCGCTGGCCCGGCTGCGTCGGCAGCTTCGGCAAGCGCGTGATCAGCGCGCAGATCTCGCGCGTCTGGCGCAGCAGGTTCGGGAGATTCTCCGGCGACACCAGGTCGTCGAAGATCGTGCCGGCGGTGATGCTCAAACGCTGCCGCTCGAGCTCGGCGCTCACCACGTCGAGCTCGAGCGGGATGTAGCCGTACGGCCCGAGCTCGATGCCCGAATAGCCGGCCTGCGCGGCCTCGGCGAGCACCTGCCGCCACGGCGGCAGGTGCGGGTTCTTCACGTCGTCGACGCCCCAGCAGCAGGGCGCGCAGCCAATCTTCATCGTCATGTCGGTCAGTCCAGCAGGAAAGCGGCGCGCGGCCGCGAGCATGGCCGCGTGGACACGCGGCCCGGTGTCGGCGTGTTCAGCCGGTTCAGCCGCGATAGAACGCCGGGCGTTCGGCCATCGCGATCGGCTCGACCGCCCCGCTCTGCTGCGCGCGCACGCACGCGTCGGCCGCGACCGCCGCCGCATAGCCGTCCCACGCGGACGGCCCGGTCAGCGCACCCTGCCGCACGCCGTCGATGAACGCCTGCAGCTCGACGTCGTACGACGCGATGAAGCGCTCCTTCCAGTCGGTCATGATCTCGACCGACTGCCGCGCCGCGTGCTTGAGCCCGACCGCGGGCGGATCGGGCAGCTTCGCGATGCCGTTCTCGCCGACCACCTCGCACTGGATGTCGTAGCCGTATTGGCAATTCACGAAGATCTCGACGTCGATGCGCACGCCGCTCGCGGTTTCGAGCAGCACGATCTGCGGATCGGCGAGATGCGCGGACGCATGGCGCGTCTTCTTCGGATAGACGACCTGCGCGCTCGCATAGTCCTCGCCGAGCAGCCAGCGCAGCACGTCGAGCTCGTGGATCAGCGTGTCGGTGATCGCCATGTCGGTCGTATAGCGCTCGCCGACCGACTGGTTGCGGTGCGCGCAATGCAGCATCAGCGGCGCGCCGATCTCGCCGCCGTCGATCACGCGCTTGAGCGCGCGATAGCCTTCGTCGTACGGACGCATGAAGCCGACCTGCACGAGCCGGCGGCCGTGCGCGACCTCGGCTTCGACGATCCGCATGCAGCCGTCGGCCGTGACGGCCAAAGGCTTCTCGCAGAACACCGGCTTGCCGTGCGCGATCGCGTCGAGCACGAACGCCTCGTGCGTCGGCCCCCACGACGTGACGAGCACGGCCTCTACGTCGGCTGCCGCGACCACTTCGTGGCCGTCGCCGTAGATTTCCGCGTCGAGCCCGTACTTCGTCACCGCGTCGCGCGCCTGCTGCGGATCGATGTCGTTGACGGCAACCACGCGCGCGCCGGACAGCGTGCGCGTGAGCCTGCGGATATGGTCCTGGCCGATCGCGCCGCAGCCGATCACGCCGATTTGCAAGGTCATCCGGATATCTCCAGTCTCTGGTTCAACGACGGCGCGGCCCGTGCCGCGCCGGTCGGCAATGGTTCCAAAACGGGTCAGCGCGCGGCCGCCCGTTCGAAATGGCGTTCGACGTAGCGCTGGATCGTGTCGCGCATGTAGCGCGACGACGCTTCCGCGCGGTCCTCCCACGCGAACACGCACGACGACATCACGCCGTCGAAGCCGGCGCTGCCGAGTGCGCGGAAAAACACGTCCCAGTCGATCTCGCCCTGCCCGATGTCGAGATGCTGGTGCACGCGGATCTGGTTCGAGCCCGGCGGGTTCACGATGTAGCGCAGCTGGCTGCTCTTGCGGTGATCGAACGTGTCGGCCACGCGCACGTGCGCGAGGATCGGCGCGGCGGTCGCGATCATCGCGGCCATGTCGTCGCCGTAATAGAACGTGTGCGGCGCGATGTACGACAGCTTCAGCGACGGCGAGCCGATGTTCGTGACGATGTCGATCGCCGGCTGCAGCTGCTCGATCCAGTCTTCCGGATGCGGCTCGACCGACAGCACGATGCGTTCGCGCTCGAGGATCGGCAGCAGCTCGTCCATCGAACGGAACCACGCGGCTTCGCACAGCTCCTTCGGGTTCGCGCCCGGTCGTTCGCCGACCGAGCGCTCCGGCGACGCGCCGCGCCCGAATTCGGACACCATCAGCGGGCATTCCATCTCGATCGCGACCTCGATCGCCTTCTTCCAGCAGCGCACCGCCCACTGCCGCTCGTCATCGAACGGGCTGGCCCAGCGGTACATCGGCTGCAGCGACGCAAGGCCCACGCCGCTTGCGCGCAACGCTTGCCGGAACGCGGCCATGCGCTCGCGCGTCGCGCGCGGCATCACCCACCAGTCGAGAAAGTCGCTGCGCGGCGACAGCTCGATCTGGTCGTAGCCGAGCTCGGCCACCGCGTGCGGCAGCCGGTCGAGCGGAAGGTGGCGAATCATGTAGGGATCCAAAGCGATCTTCATTTTCTTCCCGATCGGTTGTGTGTTCGATCTCGGCCGGTCAGCGGCGCGACTTCTTGTTGCGATACTGGTCGGCGATCACGGCCGCGACGATGATCGCGCCCTTGACCATCTCCTGGTAGTACGCGTCGATCCGGATGAACGTGAAGCCCGACGTCATCACGCCGAGGATCAGCACGCCGATCACGGTGCCCGTCACGCGCCCGAGGCCGCCCGACAGCGACGTGCCGCCGATCACGACGGCCGCGATCGCGTCGAGCTCGTACATCACGCCCATGCCCGACTGGCCGGAGATCGCGCGCGCGGCCGTCACGGTGCCGGCGATCCCGCTCAGCAGGCCCGCAATCGCGTAGACGAACACCAGATGGCGTGTCACGTTGATGCCCGACACGACGGCCGCGTGGCGATTCGCGCCGATCGCATACGTGTACTTGCCGAAGCGCGTGTAGCGCAGCACGACGTGGAAGATCGCGGCCACCACGACGAAGATGATCACCGGATTCGCGCCCGCGCCGATCGCCGCGAACTGGTCGGTCAGCATCGATACCGGCATCCCGTTGGTGAACCACTTCGCGAAGCCGCGCGCGGCCACCATCGTGCCGAGCGTCGCGATGAACGGCGGGATGCCCGTCAGCGCGATCAGCGAGCCGTTCAGCAGGCCGACCAGCAGCCCGACGCACACGCCGGCCAGCACCGGCCAGATGATCGGCAGGTCGGTCAGGTGCGGGAACACCGCGCGCGGAAAATCGGACACCTGCGCGAGGCTGGCCGACACGACCGCCGCCGCCGCGACGACCGACCCCGACGACAGGTCGATCCCGCTCGTGATGATCACGAGGTTCACGCCGACCGCGATGATGCCGATCACGGCCATCTGCAGCACGATGATCTCGAGCCGCTCCGCGTTGAACAGGAAGCTCTGCCCGACGACGAGCCAGCCGATCACCTCGAAGAACAGGCTGATGCCCACCAGCACCAGGAAGATGCTCAGTTCGGGCGGCCACTTCGCGTGCCGCGTCTTGATCGTCATGGACTGCGCGTCCGCGACCGGATTCAGGTTGCCCATTTCAGTTGTCTCCATGCTTGTTGCGGCTCAGCGCGAGGCCAGGTCCATGATGCGGACCTGGTCGGCGTCCTTGCGTTCGACGATGCCGGTCATCCGGCCTTCGTGCATCACCATCACGCGATCGCTCATGCCGAGCACCTCCGGCATCTCCGACGAGATCATCAGCACCGCGACGCCCTTGCCGGCGAGCGCGCTGACGAGCCGGTGGATCTCGGCCTTCGCGCCGACGTCGATCCCGCGGGTCGGCTCGTCGAGGATCAGGATGCGCGGTTGCGTGAGCAACCATCTGCCGATCAGCACCTTCTGCTGGTTGCCGCCCGACAGGTTCTGGATTTCCTCGTGCAGCCCGGGCGTCTTCACGCGCAGCATCCGGCTCATTTCCTCGCAGTCGCGTTTCAACTGCGCCTGCCGCACGAAATTGAACTTCACGTAGCGGTTGCTGAGCACCGCCGCTTCCATGTTCGCGAGCAGGTCGAGATTCAGGAAGCAGCCGGTGTCCTTGCGGTCCTCGGTGAGGAACGCCATCCCGTGCTTCATCGCCTGCGCGGGCGTGGCGATGCGCACCGGCTTGCCGTCGATCAGGATCTCGCCGGAGGTGGCCGGCACGACGCCGAACAGCGCCTCCGCGACGTTCGAGCGCCCCGAGCCGACGAGGCCCGCGACGCCGAGGATCTCGCCCGCGCGCAGCTCGAAGCTGACGTCGCGGAACACCCCGTCGACGCCGAGGTTCTTCACGGCCAGCACGACGTCGCCGATCGGCACCTCCTCCTTCGGGAACATCTGCGTGATCTCGCGGCCGACCATCATCCGGATGATGTCGTCGCGCGTGACGTCGCTCGACGCGTGCGTGCCGATGTACTTGCCGTCGCGGAACACCGAGAACTCGTCGGCGATCTCGAACAGCTCGTTCATCTTGTGCGTGATGTAGACGATGCCCTTGCCCTGCTCGCGCAGCTGGCGAATGATGCGGAACAGGTGCGTGACCTCCTTGTCGGTCAGCGCGGAAGTCGGCTCGTCCATGATCAGCACGTCGGAGTCGAACGACACGGCCTTCGCGATCTCGACCATCTGGCGGCTCGCGACCGTCAGCGTGCGCACGTCGGCTTCCGGGTCGATGTCGATCGACAGCCGCTCGAACAGCGCGGCGGTGCGGCGGCGCAGCTCGGCGTGATCGATCAGGCCGAAGCGGTTCTTCGGTTCGCGGCGGATCCAGATGTTCTCCGCGACCGTCATGTACGGCATCAGGTTGAGTTCCTGGTGGATCATCGCGATCCCGCGATCGAGCGCGTCGAGCGGGCCGTTCAGCACGACGGGCTCGCCGTTGATCAGGATCTCGCCCTGGTCGGGCGTGTAGACGCCGGCGATGATCTTCATCAGCGTCGACTTGCCGGCGCCGTTCTCGCCCATCAGCGCATGCACGGTGCCGCGCCGCACGCGGAACTGCACGCCGTCGAGCGCGACGACGCCGGGAAACGACTTGCCGACGCCGCGCACCTCGAGCACGCAGTCGGCGGCGGGCACACCGGACGAACCCGGTGCGGCGGACGAGGCGGCCGGCGCGCTTTCGCTCGCCATCGAGCGCGCCATCCTGGCTGTAAACATGGACGTTCCTCGAAAGTCACACGCGAACCCGGACACGCCGGGCCCGCGCAGTTCAGCGGAAAAACCGGTCAGTGCTTCGCGTACTGGTTCATGTTCTCCGGCGTGACGAGTTCGAACGGCACGTTCACGAAGCGCTCGACGGGCTGCTTCTTCGCCAGCTTGAGCGCGGCCGCGACGGCCTGCGCGCCCTGCCCGGCCGCGTTCTGGTACACCGACACCTTCAGCTCGCCGCTCTTCATCGCCGCGAGCCCGTCCGGCGTCGCGTCGATGCCCGCGACGACCGTCTTCGGCGTCAGCTTGCGCGCGGCCTTCAGCGCGTTGATCGCGCCGATCGCCATTTCGTCGTTGTTCGACACGATCGCGTCGAACTTCGTCCCGGAGCTCAGCCAGTTCATCGTGATGTCCTGGCCCTGCGTGCGGCTCCACTTGCCTTCGCGCTTGTCGACGATCTTCATGCCGGCACAGTCCTTGGTCGCGATCACGTCCTCGATGTCCTTGGTGCGCGCGCGCGCCGACTCGTTGGACAGCTCGCCCATCAGCACCAGGATGTCGCCCTTGCCGCCGAGCAGCTTGCACACCTGGCGCGCCTGCAGCGTGCCCGACTGTTTCTCGTCGGAGGCGACCACGGCGACGCCGGCCGGCAGCTTGTCGAAATCGACCGGCTTGCGGTTCACGTAGACGAGCGGAATCTTCGCGGCGGTCACCATCTTGGTGATCTTCGGCGTCGCGTCGGTGTCGACCGCATTCACGATGATCGCGTCGACCTTCTGCGCGATCATGTTCTGGACCTGGCTCAACTGCTTGCCGACGTCGTTGCCGCCGTCCTCGATCTGCACGGTCGCGCCGTCCTTCTTCGCCGCATCGCCGATGCTGTTGCGCAGGATCGTCAGGAACGTGTCGTCGAACGATGCCATCGTCACGCCGATCTTCTCGGCATGCGCGAGCGGCATGGCCAGGATTGCGGCGGCCGCGGCGGCCATCAGCTTGGTCTTCATGATCACTCTGTCTCCTCATCTCCGGGGGCGGAAAAACGGCGCGTTGCGCGCCGCCGGGCCGAGTCCGATCGGATCCGATTCGGACTGAAGCATCCGGATGAAACTGTAGATCACTTCTTCGAAAATTTGGAAATTTATTTCTACGTGATTTCACCTAGGGAACTGGATTTCCAAAAAGTCTAGACTCCGTTCCGTAGCCCGATTCCTTGCGGCAGGCGTTCCCGTGTCGTGCCGCGCACGTGACGGACCACCGTCGCAGGATCGGTCCCTCAATCCGCCGGCAGGGTCGAACGCCGGCCGCGAGCGTGATACGTGATATGAGCCCGTTGAACTTTCCGACTGACCGCCCCATCGATCTCGCCTGCCTCGGCCGCGTCGCCGTGGACCTTTACGCGCAACAGTACGGCAGCCGCCTGGAGGATGCGCGCAGCTTCCAGATGTATCTCGGCGGCTCGTCGGGCAACGTCGCGTTCGGCGTCGCCCGGCTCGGGCTGAAGACCGCGATGATCTCGCGCGTCGGCGACGAGCAGATGGGCCGCTTCGTGCGCGAGACGCTCGAGCGCGAAGGCTGCGACACGAGCCAGCTGCAGACCGATCCGGAACGCCTGACCGCGCTCGTGCTGCTCGGGCTGAAGGATCGCGACACGTTCCCGCTGCTGTTCGTGCGCGAGAACTGCGCGGACATGGCCGTGCGCGCCGACGAGATCCGCGAGGATTTCATCGCCGGCTGCCGCGCGCTCGCGATCACCGGCACCCATCTTTCGACGCCGGGCACCCGCGAGGCGTCGCTGACCGCGCTCGGCTACGCGCGCCGCCACGGCGTCGTGCGGATCCTCGACATCGACTACCGGCCGGTGCTGTGGGGGCTGACCGCGCGCGGCGCGGGCGAGAACCGCTACGTGCCCGACGCGCAGGTCACGCGGCAACTGCAGCAGGTGCTCGGCGAGTTCGACCTGCTGGTCGGCACCGAGGAGGAATTCCTGATCGCGGGCGGCGTGCCTCACGACCTGATCGCGTCGCTGCAGGCCGTGCGCCGCGCGAGCGGCGCGGTGCTGGTGGTCAAGCGCGGCGCGCTCGGCTGCTGCGTGATCGAGGGCGACATCCCCGCGCACATCGACGATGCGCCGACCTTCCACGGCGAACGCGTCGAAGTCCTGAACGTGCTGGGCGCGGGCGACGCATTCCTGTCGGGCCTGCTGTCCGGGCTGCTGCGCGGGCACGGCTGGGCGCAAGCGACGCGCATCGCGAACGCGTGCGGCGCGATCGTCGTGTCGCGCCACGCGTGCTCGGCCGCGATGCCGACGCCGGCCGAGCTCGCGCACTGGTTCGGCGGCAGCCGCAATCCGCAGGTGGACGCCGATCGCGCGCTCGCGCACCTGCATCGCGTGACGGTGCCGCGCCGCGCATGGGACGACCTGTGCGTGATGGCGTTCGACCATCGCAGCCAGTTCTACGAGCTCGCGGTGCAGGCCGGCGCGGACGAAGCACGGATCAAGACGCTCAAGCGCCTGCTCGTGCGCGCGGCCGAACAGGTCGAGCGCGATCGCCGGATCGAAGGCCACGTCGGCGTGCTGATCGACGGCGGCGCATATGGCCGCGACGCGCTCGCGTCGGCCACCGGCCGCGGCTGGTGGGTCGGCCGCCCGGTCGAGCTGCCCGGCTCGCGGCCGCTGTGCTTCGACGACACGCGCTCGGTCGGCTCGTCGCTCACGCACTGGCCGACCGAACAGGTCGTGAAGTGCCTCGTCCACTACCACCCCGACGACGACGTCGACCTGCGCGTCGCGCAGGAGCAGCGCGTGCTGGAGCTGTGGGAAGCCACGCGCGCGAGCGGCAACGAGCTGCTGCTGGAAATCATTCCGCCGCGCGCGGTCACGCCGCCCGGCACCGAGGACGACGCGGTGCTGCGCACGGTCGCGCGCTTCTACAACCTCGGCGTGATGCCGGAGTGGTGGAAGCTCGCGCCGATGAGCGCCGACGGCTGGGCGCGGCTCGAGACGCTGGTGGCCGAACGCGACCCGCACTGCCGCGGCGCGGTGATCCTCGGGCTGAACCAGCCGTTGCAATATCTGGTCGACAGCTTCCGCTCGGCGACCAACCCGATCGTCAAGGGCTTCATGGTCGGCCGCACGCTGTGGGCCGACGCGTCGCTGCACTGGCTCGCCGGCCGGATCGACGACCAGGCGCTGATCGACGAAGTGGCCGGCAATTTCGCGCAGCTGGTCGACGCGTGGCTCGGCCGCCGTACCGCCGCGCGCGCCGCCGCAGCCGCCTGATGCAGATATCCGTGATGACCACCCGATTCCTCCTGATCGACAGACGATGACCACCACCGTGAGACTGACCGTCAGCCAGGCGCTCGTGCGCTACCTGGCCGCCCTGCGCGCCGAAGTCGTCCAGCCGGACGGCCGCACCGAGATCCTGCCGTATTGCGGCGGCGTGTTCGCGATCTTCGGCCACGGCAACGTGGCCGGGCTCGGCGAAGCGCTGCATGCCGAAAAAGAACGGCTGCCGACGTTCCGCGCGCACAACGAGCAAGGAATGGCGAATGCGGCCGTCGCGTTCGCGAAAGCGAACTTCCGCCAGCGGATGATGGCCGCGACGTCGAGCATCGGCCCCGGCGCGACCAACATGCTGACCTCCGCGGCACTCGCGCACGTCGGCCGGCTGCCGCTGTTGCTGCTGCCCGGCGACGTGTTCGTGTCGCGGCTGCCCGACCCGGTGCTGCAGCAGGTCGAGGACTTCGAACAGGGCGACGTCAGCGCGAACGACTGCTTCCGGCCGGTGACGCGCTACTTCGACCGGATCACGTCGCCCGAGCAGCTGCTGGTCGCACTGCCGCGCGCGATCCAGGTGATGACCGACCCCGCGCAATGCGGCCCCGTATGCCTCGCGCTGCCGCAGGACGTGCAGACCTTCGCTTACGACTGGCCGGAGGATTTCTTCGCGCCGCCGGTGATCCGGATGCGCCGCCCGCCTGCCGACACGCTCGAACTCGCGGATGCGCTCGACGTGTTGAAAGCGGCGAAGAAACCGCTCATCGTCGCCGGCGGCGGCGTGCTATACAGCCAGGCGTGGGACGCGCTGCGCACGTTCGCCGACACGCACGGCGTGCCGGTCGCCGAATCGCAGGCCGGCAAGGGCAGCCTCGCGTGGGACCACCCGCTGAACCTCGGCTCGATCGGCGTGACGGGCTCGCCCGCCGCGAACCGCGCGGCCGCGCAGGCCGACGTGGTGTTCGCGGTCGGCACGCGCCTGCAGGATTTCACGACCGGCTCGCACGCGCTGTTCGGCAATGCGACGCTGCTGAGCCTGAACGTGCAGCCGTTCGACGCGGGCAAGAAGCGCGGCCGGCAATTGATCGCCGATGCGCGCACGGGCCTCGGCCAGCTGTCGGCCGCGCTCGCGGGCTGGCGCGCGGATGCGGCCTGGACGGCCGCGAACCAGGATCAGGCCGCCGCGTGGAACGCGCGCGTGACCGAGCTGACTACGCGCGTGCCGAAGGACACGCTGCCGTACGACGCGGAAGTGATCGGCGCGGTGCGCGACTCGGCGGCCGACGCGGGACGCGACAGCGCGCGCGACGATCTCGTCGTGTGCGCGGCCGGCACGCTGCCGGCCGAACTGCACAAGCTGTGGCGCAGCGGCGTGCCGGGCAACTACCACATGGACTACGCGTACTCGTGCATGGGCTACGAGGTCGCGGGCGGCCTCGGCGCGAAGCTCGCGCGGCCCGAGCGCGAAGTGATCGTGATCGTCGGCGACGGCTCGTACATGATGCTCAACGCCGAACTCGCGACGTCCGTGATGCTCGGCCGCAAGCTCATCGTCGTGATCCTCGACAACCGCGGCTACGGCTGCATCGAGCGGCTGCAGATCAATTGCGGCGGCGCGAGCTTCAACAACATGCTCGACGACTGCGTGCCGGAAGGCGGCGAACGCTCGACGATCGACTTCGCGATGCATGCACGCTCGATGGGCGCCGAAGCCGTGCACGTGCGCGACGTCGGCGAGCTGCGCAGCGAAATGAAGCGTGCGCGCGCGGCGAAGACGAGCCAGGTCATCGTGATCGACACGACGCACGAGCGCACGACCGCGGACGGCGGCGCGTGGTGGGAAGTCGCGGTGCCGCAGGTATCCGCGCGCGCCGGTGTCGAACGCGCGCACCGGACGTATCTCGACGAGAAAACCCGGCAGCGGCGTTGATCCGTTTCCCCATTCAATCCGCCGCTCCGCGAAAACAACATTCGAACCAAGGAAGCACGTCATGAGCTGGAACGTTCGCATCGGTATCAATCCCCTGTCGTGGATGAACGACGACCTGCCGTCGCTCGGCGGCGAGACGCCGCTCGAGACGGCACTGAAGGAAGGCGCCGAAATCGGCTACGCGGGCTTCGAGCTCGGCAACAAGTTTCCGAAGACGGGCCCCGAGCTGAAGGCGAAGCTCGCCGAGTTCGGGCTCGTGTGCGTGTCGGGCTGGTATTCGGGCTTTCTGGCGGAAGTCGCGCCGGGCATGAGCGACGCCGATGCCGTCGAGGCCGAAATCGAGCGCTGCCGCGCGCACATGACGAAGCTGCAGTTCAACGACGTGAAGGTCGTGGTGTACGGAGAATGCGCGGGCACGATCCAGGGCAGCATCGACACGCCGGTCGCCAAGCGCCCGCGTTTCGTCGACGATGAAACCTGGCGGCGCTATGCGGCGCGCCTCGACGCATTCGGCGCGCACCTGCTCGAGACCTACGGGATCAAGCTCGCCTACCATCACCACATGGGCGCGTACGTCGAATCGCCGGACGACGTCGACCGGCTGATGGCGCTGACCGATCCGGCGAAGGTGTTCCTGCTGTTCGATACGGGCCACGCGTATTTCGGCGGCGCGGCCGATCCGGTCGCGCTGCTGAGGAAGCACGTGGCGCGCGTCGTGCACGTGCACTGCAAAGACGTGCGGCCGCAGGTCGTCACGCAGGCGCGCAACGGCGGCTGGAGCTTCCTGAACGGCGTGATCAACGGCACCTTCACGGTGCCGGGCGACGGCGCGCTCGATTACGAAGCGACGCTGCGCACGCTGAAGGACGCCGGCTACGAAGGCTGGCTCGTGGTCGAGGCCGAGCAGGACCCGGCCGTCGCGCCGAGCTATCAGTATGCGAAGAAGGGCTACGAATCGCTGCGCGCGATCGTCGACCGGTTGAGCGCGTAAGCCCCGTCATCTCATCGAGGAACCTCACGCCATGACGATTTCTCCCCTGCTGGTCAAGGCATCCGCCGACCGCGAAATCTGCAACGTGACGCCCGAGTCGGCCGGCTGGAAACACGTCGGCTTTCGCGCGCTGCGCCTGAAGGCCGGCGACACCGAAACGCTCGACACGGGCACGCGCGAACTGTGCGTCGTCGTGCTCACGGGCACGCTGCGCGCGCAAGTCGACGGCGAGACCTACGACGCACTCGGCAAGCGCGACAGCGTGTTCGAGGAAGTGTCGCCGGACGCGCTGTACGTGCCGGGCGGCAAGACCGTCACGCTGGTGGCGACGCGCGACGCGGAAGTCGCGCTGTGCACCGCGCCTTACGCGAGCGGCGACAAGCGCGTGCAGCGCCTCGACGGCGAACGGATGCGGCGTGCGGTGCGCGGGCAAGGCACCAACACGCGCTACGTATGCGACATCCTGATGGGCGACAACCCGGCCGCGGACCGGCTGCTGGTCGTCGAAGTGATCACGCCCGCGAGCCACTCGAGCAGCTATCCGCCGCACAAGCACGATCGCGACGCGGCGCCCGACGAAACGTCGCTCGAGGAAACCTATTACCACCGGATCGATCCGCCGCAGGGTTTCGCGTTCCAGCGCGTGTACACGGACGACCGCAGCCTCGACGAGGCATGCGCGGTCGAGAACCACGACGTCGTGATGGTGCCGCGCGGCTATCACCCGGTGGTCGCGCCGCACGGCTACAACCTGTACTACCTGAACGTGATGGCCGGACCGAGCCGCGCGTGGGCGTTCAAGAACGACCCCGCGCACGAATGGATGCTCGACGCGGCGCCCGGGCGCTGATGCATTGACGCGCTGAACGATCGACGGCCGGCGCGCGACGCAGGACGCGCGCACGGGCCGAACTTGCGACGACACGGAGCTGCCATGCCGATCCCCTTCCCGCGCTGCGCGCCCATGCCCTTCGGCGACACGGCCTCAACGCCGATGCTGGCGCACTTCGATGCCGACGTCGCGCGCCGGCTCGGCGACATCGCGGTCAATCTCGCGTCGCGCCGCGGGCTGCCGATCGCGGTCGGCATCGTCGGCGAAGCCGCACCGCTGTTCTATTGCGCGCTCGACGGCAGCCGCGCCCGCGACAGCGACGCGATCCGCCGCCGGCAGAACACGGTGTTGCGCTTCGGCGTCAGTTCGCTCGAGGTCGGCGCGCGCTTTCGCCGCGCCGGCTGGTCGTTGCAGTCGCAGGGATTGTCGGATGCCGACTATGCGCTCGACGGCGGCGGCGTGCCGCTGCGGCTGGCCGACGGCGGCATCGTCGGCGCGATGGCGATCGCCGGGCTCGACGACGAACGCGATCATGCGCTCGTCGTCGAGAGCCTGCGCTGGCATGTCGGCGCGAACGCGCTCGCGATGATCGCGTAGCGGGCGCGCGCCGGCTCGCGCGATCAGTGCAGCCCGCCGCTCGCGACGAGGCGCTCGCCGGTCAGCCAGCGCGCATCGTCCGATGCGAGGAACACCGCGACCGACGCGATGTCGTCCGGCTCGCCGAGGCGGCCAAGCGGCGTCTGGCTTTGCACCTGCCTGTCGAGGTCCGAACCGATGATGCCCGCGCTGTGCGTGCCTTCGGTCACGATCATGCCCGGGTTGATCGCGTTCACGCGAATCTTGCGCGGGCCGAGTTCGAGCGCGAGCACGCCGGTGATCGCGTCGACGGCGCCCTTGGTGCCGCTGTAGACGGCGCTCGCGGGCGGCGTGATGCTCGTCACCACGGAGCTGATGTTGATGATGCTCGCGCCTTCGCCCAGATGCTTGACGGCGGCCTGCGTCGTCAGCAGCACGCCGAACACGTTCGTGTCGAACTGCCGGCGGTAGTGCTCTTCGGTGATCGCCTCGATCGGCGCGAACTCGTACACGCCGGAATTGTTGACCAGCACGTCGAGACGGCCGTACGTCTCGATCGCCGTATCGACGATGCGCTGCGCGTCCGCTGCCTTCGACACGTCACCGCCGACCGCGACCGCGCGGCCGCCCGCTTCGACGATCGCGCTCACGACCGCGTCGGCGCCGGCCTTGCTGCTCGCGTAGTTGACGACGACCGACGCGCCTTCGGCGCCCAGCGCCTTCGCGATTGCGGCGCCGATCCCCTTGGAAGCGCCCGTGACGATCGCGACCTTGCCTGCCAGCTTGCTCATGATTTCATTCCTCAGTCGGAAGACTTCGATGGATGGGTACCGGTCGCGCCTGTCGCGGCGCACCGGCCTTGCTGGCAATCTTCGCGGTTCCGGCGGCCGCGATAAAGCGGCTCGACACGAATTGACTGGCGGGGTTTGCCGAACAATCGGCGGATGGACGGTCGACGGACGGTCAGCCGGCGCTCAGCCACGCGCTGACGACGTCGCCGCCGAGCCCGTCGAGCGCGCCGTCGTAGACGATCTGCCCGCGCCCCATTACCGCGACGCGCTGCGCGAGCCGCGGCGCGAGCTGCAGCCGCTGCTCGATCAGCAGGATCGCGACGCCGTCGTCCTGCAGCGCGGCAAGGCAGGCGCCGACTGCGTCGACCGCGAGCGGCGCGAGCCCTTCGGCCGGTTCGTCGACGATCAGCACGCGCGGGCGGCCGGCGAGCGCGCGCACCAGCGCGAGCACCTGCTGCTCGCCGCCCGAGAGCCGCCCGGCCTTCACGTCGGCCCGCGCGGCCAGCAGCGCAAAGCGCGCGAGCAGCCGGTCGAGCGCGGCACGTTCGGCCGCGCCGCTCAGGCCGCGCAGCCCGAGCCGCAAGTTGTCGCGCACGCTCAGCAGCGGAAACACGTCGCGGCTTTCGGCGACGTAACCGACGCCGCGCCGCGCGATCTCGAACGTGCGTGCGCCCGCGCATTCGGCGCCGGCGATGCGCACCGAGCCCGCGGTGCGCACGAGCCCCATCACGGCCTTCGCGAGCGTCGAGCGGCCCGCGCCGTTGCGACCGAGCAGCGCGAGCGTCTCGCCCGGCGCGAGCGCGAGATCGACGCCGTCGAGCACGGGCTGGCTTCCGTACCATGCACGCAGGCCGCGGATGTCGAGCAGCGCGCTCATGCATCCTCGCCGAGATAGGCGGCACGCACGGCCGGGTCCGCGCGGATCGCGTCGGGCGCACCGGTCGCGACCACCGTGCCGCGCACGAGCACCGTGATGCGCTCGGCGAAGCCGAACACCGCATCCATGTCGTGCTCGATCATCAGCACCGTGCGGCCCTGCGTCGTCGCGCGGATCAGCGCGATCATCCGCGCCGCCTGGTCGCGGTTCATGCCGGCGGTCGGCTCGTCGAGCAGCAGCGTGCGCGCGCCGCTCGCGAGCGCGATGCCCAGATCGAGCGCGCGCTGTTCCGCATAGCCGAGTGCGCCGGCCGGCGCGTCGCGCCGCGCATCGAGGCCGATGTCGTGCAGCACGCGCGCGGCCGCGCGATCGACCGATGCCGATTCGCGCAGCCGGTTCCACCAGCGCCGCCGCTCGGCCGGCGCATGCAGCGCCGCGCAGCGCAGGTTGTCGAACACGCTCAGCCGCGCGAACGCGCTCGTCTGCTGGAAACTGCGGCCGATGCCGAGCCGGCTCGCGACGACCGGCCCGCGCCCGCGCAACTCGACACCGTGCAGCACGACGCGCCCGCACGTCGGCCGCGTCGCGCCGGCGATCACGCCGAACAGCGTCGACTTGCCCGCGCCGTTCGGCCCGATCAGCGCGTGACGCTCGCCGGCCGCGATGCTCAATTCGATGCCGTCGAGCACGGTCTGCGCGCCGAAACGCTGCACGATCCCGTGGAGCGCGATCGCGTTGCCGTTCATAGCCCGTCCTCCCACGTGCCGTGCCGGTGGTTCAGCAACCGCGCGCGCCAGCCCCACAGCAGCGTGCCGATGCCGGCCGCCGAGGCCGCGACGGCCCAGCCCGCCGGCGAATCGGCGTCGATGCCCCACGCGCCGAACGCGATGCCGGTGCCGTCGTCCTGCGCGAAACGCCACGCATAGCCGAGCTCGGCCGCGCAGACGATCGCGACGCCCCAGAACACGCACGCGCCGATGCCGCACAACAGGCGCCACCGCTCGGCCGCCGGCGCGCCGCGCCGCAACGCATGCGCGAACGCTTGCGCGATGCCCGCGATCCCGCGCGGCGCGGCGACGACGACCGCGACGAACAGCACGCCGAGATACAGCGCCCATGCGCGCGACACGCCCGCGACGACGACGCTCAACGCGGTCAGCACCACCGCGCCGGCCGCCGGCCCGAAGAACGTGCCGGTGCCGCCGATCACCGCGGCGATCAGCACGGTCGCCGAACGCGCCATCGACACGCTGTCGGGCGTCGCGATCTCGACGTCGATCAGCGTCAGCGTGCCCGCGATGCCCGCGAAGAACGACGCGCAGGTGACCATCGCGAGCCGCACGCGGCGCGGCTCGGTGCCGAGCGCGGCGACGCGCGCGGGGTTGTCGCGCACCGCGTTCGCGAGCCGGGCGAGCGGCGTGCGCGTCAGCGCGTGCATCGCCAGCGCCGACACGATGCACCATGCGGCGATCACCGCGTAGGCCTGCGTTTGCGCACCGAAATGCCAGCCGCCCCAGGGCGCGCCGCTCGCGCGGTCGATCGGCACGCCGCCGACGCCGCCGAACCACGCAGGCACGCTCCACGCGGCCGCCGCGACGCATTCGCCGAGGCCGAGCGTGATCATCGCGAACACGGTGCCCGCGCGGCGTGTCGCGAGCAGGCCGGCGAGGAACCCGAAGCCCGCGCCGGCCGCGCCGCCGACGAGCGGCAACAGCGGCAGCGGCGCGCCGACATGATTGAACCAGTGCGCGGCGGCGAACGCGCCGAGCCCCGCGACGGCGGCATGGCCGAACGACAGCAGCCCGGTCGTGCCGAGCTGCAGGTTGTACGACAGCGCGAGCACGACGAGCGCGGCCGTCTGCGCGAGATAGCCGAGCACCGCGCCATGCGGCCACAGCCACGCGGGCACAGCCACGCACGCGGCGAACAGCACCCAGCGCAGCGCGCCGGCCCGCGCGCGGCTAGCCATCGACACGCTCGCCGAACAGCCCGCGCGGCCGGGCGACCAGCACCGCGACAAGCAGCAGGTACGGGACCAGCGGAGCGAGCTGCGCGATCGACACGGCCGCGACGCCGTCGGGCAGCGCGAGGCCCGCCCATTGCGCGAGGTCGCGCAGGGACGTGTCGCTGGACGCCGCGAAGGTCTGCGCGAAGCCGACCGCGAGCGACGCGGCGAACGCGCCGCCGAGCGAGCCGAGCCCGCCGATCACGACGATCGCGAACACCACCGACCCGACGGTCTCGGCCAGCGCCGGCTCGATCACCGCGAGCGGCGCGCCGATCACGCCGGCCAGCGCCGCGAGCGCGGTGCCCGCGCCGAACAGCCCCGTCATCACCCGCGGCACGTCGTAGCCGAGCGCCTCGACGGCCGCGCGGTGCGTGAGCGCGGCGCGCACGACGAGGCCGAGGCGCGACGCGCGCAGCAGCGCGCCGAGCGCGGCCAGCATCGCCGCGGACATCGCCATCATGAAGAGCCGGTAGCGCGGCAGCGCGAGGCCGAACACGGTCACGGGCGCGCCGTCGAACAGCGGCGGCACCGGGGCCGGCAGCGGTGCGAGGCCCCACAGCAGTTTCGCGCCCTCGCCGATCAGGTACGCGAGCCCGAAGGTCAGCAGCAGTTCGCTCGTGTGCCCGTGCGCCTGCACGCGGCGCAGCAGGGCGCGCTCGCAGCCGGCGCCGAGCAGCCCGACCGCGAGCGGCGCGAGCCCGAGCGCGGGCCAGAACCCCGCGCGGGCTGCGATGCTGTAGCCGACATACGCGCCGAGCATGTAGAAGCTCGCATGCGCGAAGTTGAGCACGCCCTGCACGCTGAAGATCAGCGTGAGGCCGGCCGACAGCATGAACAGCAGCAACCCGTAGCTGAGGCCGTTGAATGCCTGGAGCGCGAACGCGTGCACCGCCGCGCGCCCGTCAGCCGGCGAGCGGTTCGAGCGCCGCGCGCAGCGTGTCCGGCAGCGGCACCGGGCGGCGCGTGCCGCGATCGACGTACACGTGCACGAAATGCCCCTGCGCGGCCGGCGCGGCTTCGCCCGCCGCGAACAGCCCGATCTCGTAACGCACGCTCGACGTGCCGAGCTTCGCGACGCGCAGCCCCGCGTCGACGGACTGCGGAAAGACGAGCGGCGCGAAGTAGTTGCACTGCGTCTCGACCACGAGCCCGATCGTCTGCCCGTGCTCGACGTCGAGCACGCCCGCGCGGATCAGGTATTCGTTCACGACGGTGTCGAAGTAGCTGTAGTAGACGACGTTGTTCACGTGCCCGTAGACGTCGTTGTCCATCCAGCGGGTCGTGATCGGCAGGAAGTGGCGGTAGGCGTCGCGCGGACGCGGCTGCGGCTTGTCGGACATGGCGATGGCGGTCAGGTCAGGACGAGGAAGATGAAGCGCACGTCGCGCGGCGGCCGTGCGGAACGGCCCGCCGGCGAATGGCGAGGTGCCGCGCCGCGATCGTGCCCGGCGCGACGGACGACATGGCGGCGGCGCGGCCCGTCACTGCCCCGCTCGGTCGACGAATTCGAAATCGAGGCCGCGCGCGCGCATCCAGTCGGCGAGCGCGTAGCCGGTGCCGGCGCGCCACGGGCGCAGCAGCGGCGGATCGACGAGCCGGTATTCGAGCAGTTCCGGCGACAGCGCGACGGTGCCCGACGCGCGCACGTGGTACGCGATGATCAGTTCGTTCTTGCGGATGAATTCATAGACGCCGACCAGCGAGACCTGCTCGGCCTTCAGCGCGGTTTCCTCGAACACCTCGCGCGCGATGCCGTCCTCGGGCGTCTCGCCGTTCTCGAGGAAGCCGGTGATCAGCGCGAACATCCCTTCCGGCCAGGCCGCGTTGCGCGCGAGCAGGATCTTGCCGTCGAGTTCGACGATCGCCGCCACCACCGGCAGCGGGTTGTTCCAGTGCACGTAGCCGCACGTGTCGTCCGGGCAGGCCTGGCGGACGCGGCCGCCTTCGTGGTCGGGATCGGCGCGCTCGGTCAGCGGACGCGCGCAGCGCGGGCAAAAACGGTAGTCGGCGGTGGTCATCGATGGGGATCTGGCGAGCGCCCGGCGGCGGCCTGCCGGCCGCGTCGCGCGCCCGCTCGGCGCGGGAAAGGCCTCATTCTAGCGAGTTTGCCCGCGCCGCAGACGATCCGGCCCCGATGATGTCAGGGTTGCATGCGGGGTTGCGCGCGCCCGCGTGCGGCGGTTGCCGCGAAGCCGGCGGCACCGGCGAGCAACGCGCCAGCCGCGACCCACAGCGCCGGCGAGAACGACCCGAAGCGCGCGGTCAGCGGCGCGGCGACGAGCGGACCGAGAATCTGCCCGACCCCGTACGACGCGGTCGCATAGCCCATCAGCCCGGTCGCTCGCTCGCCATGCAGCCGCCGCGCCTCGCGCATCGCGAACAGCGTGATCGCGGTAAACGGCAGGCCGAGCAGCGCGCTGCCGGCCGAGAAGCCGGCCGCGTTCGGCCAGACGATCCCCGCCGCGATCCCGAGCGCCTGCGTCGCGCAGCCGGCGGCGAGCAGCAGCCGGTTGTCCCAGTGGCCGGGCAATCGCGACGCGGCGATCGCGCCGACGATCAGCGCCGCGCCGAACATCGGCCAGAACAGGTCGGGCCACGGCGAGCCGGCCGGCAGCGCGGCACGCGCGATCACCGGCAGGAACGTCGCGGTGATGATGTAGCCGAAGCCCGGCATCCCGTACAGCACGACGAGCCACGCGGCGTCGGCGCGATGGCGCCGTGCGTCGTGCGGTGCCGCGGCCGGTCTCTCGCGCACGGCCGGCGCCGCGGCGCCCCGCGCGGCGGTTGTCGAGGCGGCCGGCCCCGGCGCGCTGCCGAACGTGCGCCAGATCGCGACCGACAGCAGCGCCGACAACACTGCGAAGCCGAGCCAGCCGGGCGCCGCGCGATGGCCGGCGAGCGCGCTGCCGATCAGCCCGGTCAGCACGATCCCGACGCCCGGCCCCGCGTAGATCACCCCGCTCCACTCGGGCGCATGCAGTTCGGTGAGCCGCCGCAGCCCCCATTGCGACACGAACACGAACGTCCATGCGCTGACGACGCCCGCGACGAAGCGCACCACGAGCCACACGGAGAGCAGATGGCCGACGCCCATCGCGGCAGTCAACAGCACGGTGGCGGCCAGCCCGAAGCGCACCATCCGCGAGGGCGCGACCCGCACGGCCGCGCAACTGACCGCGCCGACGAAATAACCCGCGTAGTTCGCCGACGCGAGCCAACTGCCGGCCTTCAGGCCGATCGAGCCGTCGGCGAGCATCAGCGGCAGCAGCGGCGTGAACGCGAAGCGGCCGACGCCGAGTGCGACCGCCAGCCCGATCATGCAGGCGAGCGCGGCCGCGCGGGCGCGGCGGTCGGCGTCATCGGGCAGGTGTACGCCGGCGACGGCGCTCGGGGCATCGGAACGGGACATGGCGGCATAGGCCGCGCGCGGCGCGCGCCGGCCGGAACGGAAATCGGAACGCTTGTATCGTAGCTTGACCGAACGTTCTCGATAAATGAATAATCAAGAATCCACATATCTCCAGGAGAGAATCATGGACCTGGCGGCGCTGGCGATTTTCCGGGCTGTCGTGCGCGAGAACGGTGTGACGCGCGCGGCGGCGAAGCTCAATCGCGTGCAATCGAACGTGACGACGCGCATCAAGCAGCTCGAGGAGGAACTCGGCGCGGCGCTGTTCGTGCGCGACGGCCGCCGGCTCGTGCTGACGCCGGCCGGGCACACGCTGCTGCCGTACGCGGAGCGGCTGCTCGCGCTTGCCGACGAGGCGCGCGACGCGGTGCGCGAGGACACGCCGCGCGGGCGGCTGCGGCTCGGCACGATGGAAAGCACGGCCGCGAGCAGGCTGCCGACCGTGCTCGCGCGTTATCACCATGCGTGGCCCGACGTGTCGCTGGAGCTCGTGACCGGCACGACCGGCTGGCTGATCGACAAGGTGCGCGACTTCGAGATCGACGCGGCGTTGTTTGCGCGGCCGCCCGAGCCGGACACGCTGCCCGACACATTCGAGACGGTGCCGATCTTCCGCGAGGATCTCGTGCTGCTGACGCCGCGCGGCCATCCGCCCGTGCGCACGCCGCGCGACGTGATCCTGCCGACGCTGATCGCGTTCGAGCGCGGTTGCACGTACCGGAAATATGTCGAGCAATGGTATGCGGCACACGGGATGAAGCCCTCGCGTGTGCTCGAACTCGGTTCGTATCATGCGATCGTCGCGTGCGTCGCGGCCGGCGCCGGCATCGCGGTCGCGCCGCGCTCGGTGCTCGAGTTGCAGCCGGAGACCGGTAACGTCGCCGCCCACACGATCCCCGAACTCGAAGGGATCGACACACTGCTCGCGTGGCGGCATGGTTACGCATCGGCGGCGCTCGCCGCGTTGCGCGATGCGCTGGGTGAGGCTGCGCGGGAGCCGGGTGATGCGACCAAGGCGGCGGTGGCCGCATCGGTGTCGGCCTGAGTCGGGATCGCCGGCGGCCGCTGGTGCGCGCGCTCGATCTTCATTCCGACACGGGCGATGCGGCCAGGGCGGTGGTGGCCGCGTCGGCGTCTGCCCGAGCCGGGAACGCAGGCGAGCGCCAGCGAGCGCGCTAATTCTTCATACCGACAAAAACAAAACGACCCGACCGGCACAGGTGCCGATCGGGTCGCTTTTTTTGATGCGAAGCGATGTGACGCGACGCGGTCAGCCCGACCACACCGCATCACCAGCCATGCCGATCAAAGACGCTCTTCGACCCAGCCCTTGACGCCTGCCAGCGCGCCCGGCAGGTTCGCCGGTTCCGTGCCGCCTGCCTGCGCCATGTCCGGACGGCCGCCGCCCTTGCCGCCGACCTGCTGCGCGACGAAGTTCACGAGCTCGCCGGCCTTGACCTTCTTGCTCGCGTCCGGCGTGACGCCCGCGATCAGGCTGACCTTGCCGCCTTCGACGGCCGCCAGCACGATCGCCGCGCTCTTCAGCTTGTCCTTCAGCTTGTCGACCGTCTCGCGCAGCGTCTTCGCGTCCGCGCCGTCGAGCGTCGCGGCCAGCACGAACACGCCGCCGACTTCGATCGCCTGCTGCGCGAGCTCGTCGCCCTGGCTCGACGCGAGCTTCGACTTCAGCGCGCCCAGTTCCTTCTCGAGCGACTTCACCTGGTCCTGCACCTGCGCGATGCGTTGCGTGAGTTCCGACGGCTGCGCCTTCAGCGCGGCGGCCGCTTCGTTCACGCGCGCATCGAGCTCCTGCACGTAGCGCACCGCGTTGTCGCCGGTGATCGCCTCGACCCGGCGGATGCCGGCCGCGACGCCGCCTTCGACGACGATCTTGAAGAAGCCGATGTCGCCGGTGCGGTGCACGTGCGTGCCGCCGCACAGTTCGCGCGAGAAGCCGAGATCGAGCACGCGCACTTCGTCGCCGTACTTCTCGCCGAACAGCGCCATCGCGCCTCCCTTCACCGCTTCGTCGTACGGCATCACGCGCACGATGCCCGGCGCGTTCGCGAGGATTTCGTTGTTGACGATCTGCTCGACGCGACGGATTTCGTCGTCGGTCAGCGGCGCGTTGTGCGCGAAGTCGAAGCGGGTTTTCTCCGCGTCGACGAGCGAGCCCTTCTGCTGCACGTGTGCGCCGAGCACTTCACGCAGCGCCTTGTGCATCAGGTGGGTCGCCGAGTGGTTGCGCTGCGTGCGTGCGCGACGATGCGCGTCGATTTCCGCGCGCAGCACGTCGCCGACCTTCAGCGTGCCCTGTTCGAGCGTGCCGTGGTGGCCGATCACGTCGGCCTGCACCTTCAGCGTGTCGGCCACGGCGAAGCGCGTCGCTGCATTCGCGAGCACGCCCTGGTCGCCGACCTGGCCGCCCGACTCCGCGTAGAACGGCGTGTGGTCGAGCACGACGACCGCATCCTGGCCGTGCTTCACTTCGTTGACGGCCGAACCGTCGACGTACAGCGCGACGACCTTCGCGTCGTCGAACGCGATCTCTTCATAACCGTGGAACGTGGTCTTCGCGCCCGAGTATTCGAGGCCCTGCGTGGCCTTGAACTTGCCGGCCGCGCGCGCCTGCTCGCGCTGACGCGCCATCGCGTCGTCGAACGCCGGCTCGTCGACCGTCATCCCGCGCTCGCGGCACACGTCGGCCGTGAGGTCGAGCGGGAAGCCGTACGTGTCGTGCAGCTTGAACGCGAGTTCGCCGTCGAGCACCTTGCCGCCCTTCGCGTCGACATCCGCCAGCGCCGCTTCGAGGATCGACATCCCGTGCTCGATCGTCTCGAAGAAACGCTCTTCTTCCTGGCGCAACACATCGGTCACGCGCTGCTCGGCTTCCTTCAGCTCCGGATAGGCCGCGCCCATCTCGGCGACGAGGTCAGCCACCAGCTTGTGGAAGAACGAGCCCTTGCGGCCAAGCTTGTAGCCGTGGCGGATCGCGCGGCGCACGATGCGGCGCAGCACGTAGCCGCGGCCTTCGTTGCCGGGGATCACGCCGTCGACGATCAGGAACGAGCACGCGCGGATGTGATCGGCGATCACCTTCAGCGAGTTGTTCGTGAGGTCGCTGATCTCGGTCACGCGCGCGGCGGCCTTGATCAGGTTCTGGAACAGGTCGATCTCGTAGTTGCTGTGCACGTGCTGCAGCACCGCGGCGAGACGCTCGAGGCCCATGCCGGTGTCGACCGACTGCTTCGGCAGGCGCGTCATGTTGCCCTGCGCGTCGCGGTTGAACTGCATGAACACGAGGTTCCAGATCTCGATGTAGCGGTCGCCGTCTTCTTCAGGCGATCCCGGCGGGCCGCCCCACACGTCCGGACCGTGGTCGTAGAAGATTTCGGTACACGGGCCGCACGGGCCGGTGTCGCCCATCGTCCAGAAGTTGTCCGACGCGTAGCGCGCGCCCTTGTTGTCGCCGATGCGGATGATCCGCTCGGTCGGCACGCCGACCTCCTTCGCCCAGATGTCGTACGCTTCGTCGTCTTCCTGGTAGACGGTGACCCACAGCTTTTCCTTCGGCAGCTGGTAGACCGTGGTCAGCAGTTCCCACGCGAAGCGGATCGCGTCGTGCTTGAAGTAGTCGCCGAACGAGAAGTTGCCGAGCATCTCGAAGAACGTGTGGTGGCGCGCCGTGTAGCCGACGTTCTCGAGGTCGTTGTGCTTGCCGCCCGCGCGCACGCTGCGCTGCGCGGTCGTGGCGCGCGTGTACGGACGCGGATCCGTGCCGAGGAACACGTCCTTGAACTGGACCATGCCCGAGTTCGTGAACATCAGCGTGGGGTCGTTACCGGGCACGAGGCTCGACGAGCGGACGATCGTGTGGCCCTTCGATTCGAAGAATTTGAGGAATTTCTCGCGGATTTCGGCAGCTTTCATGGCGTGCGGGGAATGTCTGGCTGAGACGGCTTCAAACGCCGGCCGTCCTCGCGGACGCACGGCGGGCAGATATCGTAAACGAGCGATTATACGATACAGATCGGCGGCTCCCACGCCAGCGGCCCGCCGCGCCGGACGAGCGGCCTGGGCCACCGGCGCGGCCGATTCGCCTTAAGATGCTCGGCATGCCAATCCGCCTTGCCTCGGGCCGGGCGAGCCATGAAAGGAGACGATTCGACGATGGGTGCCCTGAGCCATATCCGCGTGCTGGACCTCACCCGCGTGCTCGCGGGCCCGTGGTGCGCGCAGACGCTTGCCGATTTCGGCGCGGACGTGATCAAGGTCGAGCGCCCCGGCGCCGGCGACGACACGCGCCACTGGGGGCCGCCGTACCTGAAGGACGCGACCGGCGCCGATACGGCCGAGGCCGCGTACTACCTCGCGGCGAACCGCAACAAGCGCTCGGTGACGGTCGACATCGCGACGCCGGAAGGCCAGCAGATCGTGCGCGAGCTCGCCGCGCAGAGCGACGTCGTGCTCGAGAACTACAAGGTCGGCCAGCTGAAGAAATACGGGCTCGATTACGAATCGCTGCGCGCGGTGAAGCCCGATCTCGTCTACTGCTCGGTCACCGGGTTCGGCCAGACGGGCCCGTACGCGCACCGCGCGGGCTACGACTTCATCGTCCAGGGGATCGGCGGCTTCATGAGCATCACCGGCGAGCGCGACAGCGAGCCGGGCGGCGGGCCGCAAAAAGCCGGCGTGGCGATCGCCGATCTCGCGACGGGCCTCTATTCGACGATCGCGGTGCTCGCCGCGCTCGCGCACCGCGATCGCACGGGCGAAGGCCAGTACATCGACATGGCGCTGCTCGACGTGCAGGTCGCGCTGCTCGCGAACATGAACACCAACTTCCTCGCGAGCGGCAAGCCGCCGGTGCGCTGGGGCAACGCGCACCCGAACATCGTGCCTTACCAGACGTTCCAGACGAGCGACGGCTGGATCATCGTCGCGGTGGGCAACGACGGGCAGTTCCGCAAGTTCGTCGAGGCCGGCGGGCGGCCCGAGCTGGCCGACGACGAACGGTTCGCGACGAATCCGTCGCGCGTGCGCCACCGCGACACGCTGGTGCCGATCCTCGCGGAGATGGTGAAGGCGCGCGGCAAGGCCGACTGGATCGCCGTGCTCGAAGCGGCCGGCGTGCCGTGCGGGCCGATCAACGAACTCGACGAGGTGTTCGACAACGAACAGGTGGTCGCGCGCGGAATGCAGGTGTCGCTGCCGCACCCGTGCGGCGCGGACGTGAAGCTCGTGCGCAATCCGATCCGGATGAGCGCGACGCCGCCCGATGCGCGCACCGCCCCGCCGCTGCTGGGCGCGCAGACGGAAGACGTGCTGCGCGACATGCTCGGCTACGACGATGTGCGGATCGCCGCGTTGAAGGCGAAGCAGGCGATTTGAGCGCGTGTGATACCTGGCCGACCGCCCACGCAAGCAGTGTCGGCCGGGTATATCGGGGGTCAGCGCTGCGCAAGCGTATCGCACCCGCCAGCGAGCAGTGCGAGCGCGGCACGCGCGGCCGGATCGACGACGATCGCACGACCGCCCGCGCCCGGGAGGCCGGTGACTGCCACCGTGTCCGTGTCGGCCGCCCCCCGGAATACCAATGTCGGAAGCGGTTCGGAGGCGATGCGATCGCGCATTTCCAACGTGCCGAGCGGCGTCGGGAACGCCGTCGCAAGCTCGGCGACGGGCACACTGCCACGCACGATCAGCGTGGTGAGCGGCGCGAGCCGGTCGGCCAGCCCAGGGGGCGCGACACACTGCCGGGAAACACGGCCGTCGAACGTGACGCGCACGGAGAACGGCGCCGCCGACTGCACGCGATGAGCGTTCACGTTCAGCGTACCGGCGGTGTAGACGAACGACATCACCTCATCCGGCTGCACACTGAGTATTTCGGTACCCGGCGCGATCGGCACGCGACTGCCGGCGCTTCCGACCATGCTTCGCCAAGCCAATACGACGAGCACGGCGACGAACACCACGCCGGCCGCGCGAGCGAGCTGGCCTGTTGCCGCGGGCGTCATGACACCTGCACCATGGTTCCGACCGGTGTCCATTCGTACAGCTGCCGCGCATCGGCCTCGTTCAGCCGCACACATCCGCGCGAGCCGAACCGGTCACTCAGCGAATTGCGAGCCAGCCGCACGACGCCGAGCGGCATCGGTCCGTGGTATTGATGAAAAGCCTTGCCATCCGCGGTGAAGAACATTGCATGATCCATCTGCACGTTATACATGCGACTGCGATAAGGGTGGTGCTTGCGGAGGATTCTGAACGTGCCCCGAACGGTCGGGTGCTCGCGGTCGCCTGTCACGCAGTCGAAGCGGAACACGCAAACGCGCCCCTCGTATGCTTCGACGCATTGCCGTGACAGATCAACCTGAATCCGTTTCGTCGCGGCTCCGTTGTTTTCTTTGGTGCGGTCGGATCGTGCGGGCTGGACTGGCATGGAGGCTTTCCGTCCGGTCGAATGGGCCGCCAGACTACCCACTACCGACTTCAAGCGATATGGGACACGTCAGAAATTCGGAGCGCTGTCCAACGGCAGGGCGAGTCCGCTGCCGCGCACGCCTACCACGATGAGCCCGGATGGCGCGACACGCTACGGGGGACTGTCGACGCGCGTGGCTCCGCCGTTGCTGTGCCACGACAACGAACGGATCGCGGCGTTGAAGGCGAAGCAGACGATCTGAAGGTCCTGCGGTCCGCCCACCCTGCGCGCCACGGTCAACCTGCGACCGCCAGCGCGTCGAGCCAGCCGCGCCCCTGCGGCCAGTCGCCGAGCCCGCTGTCCGCGTTGATGTGGCCGCGCGGGCCGAGGTCATGAAACGCGCTGCCCCACGCGTGCGCGCAGCCGCGCGCGAACGCGAGCGAGCCGTACGGATCGTCGCTGCTCGCAACCACGCAGGTCGGAAACGGCAGCCGCTCGTGCGGCACCGGCCCGAAACCGTGCGCATCGGCCGGAAACGCCGGCCCGGCCGGATCGGGCAGAGCGACGAGCAGCGCGCCGCGCACTTTCTCGAGCGCGGCCGGCCGCGCGTAACGGGTCGCCCACCACGCGGTGGTCAGCGTGCCGAGGCTGTGCGCGGCGATCGTCACGGGGCCCGGCGCGGCTTCGACCGCACGATCGAGCGCGAGACACCAGCCGTTGCGGAACGCACGGTCCCAGTCGGGCATCGCGATGCGTACGAAACGCGCGTCGGCGCGCTCCCAGCGGCTTTGCCAGTGGAACGGGCCGGAGTTACCGTAGCCCGGCAGCACGAAAACGAGAGAATCGCTCATGGAAGGTTCGTCGACGCATGAAGTCGTTTTATGTAACGTCGACGAAGTGTCGCACACCCGCTCCTCCCTGATGCTGCCTGTCGAATCGCGGAATGGATGTGCGGTGTATGAATCGGTCGCGCTGCGCACGCGACCGGCCGGCGCTCACGCGCGCCGGCTTCGGTCAGCGCACGCCGGCGCCGACGAGGCCGCCTGCCGCGGCGCCGGCGACCGTGCCGACCGGGCCGCCCGTGATCAGGTAGCCGAGCGCGCCGCCCGCTGCCGCGCCGATCCCGGCGTTACGCTGCGTGTGCGTCATCGCGCATGCGCCGAGCTGCGACAGGGCCGCGACGATTACCGCGGTACGAACGAGAAAAGTGGTCTTCTTCATCATGATTGTTGGCTTCCTCCCGCCCCGCAAAAACTGCGAATGGCGGCATTGATTCGGTGAAGCCATCATAGGAAAAGCCGAATGCGGGGGGCAATCCGATTTACGTCGTGTTACAGCCGACACACTATCGAGATATTGCGATCGGCAGCGCGAACCGCCCTGTCGACGCCGCAACCCGCGCGGGACGGACCCCGGTCAGGTAGAATTACGGGATTAAACCGGCGCGACGCGCCGACACAACCTGACGCCAACCGCATGAGCACCGAACGCAACGACGCCCCCGCGGCTTCCAATTTCATCCGCAACATCATCGACGACGACAACCGCACCGGCAAATGGAGCGGCCGCGTCGAGACGCGCTTTCCGCCCGAGCCGAACGGCTATCTGCACATCGGCCATGCCAAGAGCATCTGCCTGAACTTCAGCGTCGCGCGCGACTACGGCGGCGTGTGCCACCTGCGCTTCGACGACACGAACCCGGAAAAGGAAAGCGTCGAATACGTCGACTCGATCGTCGACGCCGTGCGCTGGCTCGGCTTCGACTGGCGCAAGGACGCGGTCGATCACCAGTATTTCGCGAGCGACTACTACGACAAGCTGTACGAATTCGCCGAGCTGCTGATCCAGCGCGGCAAGGCGTACGTCGACAGCCAGAGCGCCGAGGAAATGCGCGCGAACCGCGGCTCGCTGACCGAAGGCGGCAAGCCGTCGCCGTTCCGCGACCGCTCGCCCGAGGAAAACCTCGACCTGTTCCGCCGGATGAAGGCCGGCGAGTTCAAGGAAGGCGAGCACGTGCTGCGCGCGAAGATCGACATGGCGTCGCCGAACATGAACATGCGCGACCCGGTGATCTACCGGATCCGCTACGCGCATCACTACCGTACCGGCGACGCATGGTGCGTGTATCCGATGTACGACTACACGCACTGCATCTCGGATGCGCTCGAAGGCATCACGCATTCGCTGTGCACGCTCGAATTCGAGGATCACCGCCCGCTGTACGACTGGGTGCTGAACGAACTCGCGGAAGCCGGCGTGTTCACGCGCCCGCTGCCGCAACAGATCGAATTCTCGCGCCTGAACCTCACGTACGCGATCACCAGCAAGCGCAAGCTGCTGCAGCTCGTCACCGAAGGTCACGTCGAAGGCTGGGACGACCCGCGCATGCCGACGATCGTCGGCATCCGCCGCCGCGGCTTCACGCCGGAGAGCATCCACCTGTTCTGCGAGCGGATCGGCGTGACGAAGGTCGATTCGTGGATCGACATGAGCGTGTTCGAAGGCGCGCTGCGCGACGACCTCGACGACAAGGCACCGCGCTCGGTCGCCGTGCTCGATCCGCTGAAGCTCGTGATCGACAACTATCCGGAAGGCCAGGAAGAAGCGTGCACGGCGCCCGTGCACCCGCACCACCCCGACCGCGGCGTGCGCACCTTCCCGATCTCGCGCGAGCTGTGGATCGAGCGCGAGGACTTCGTCGAGAACCCGCCGAAGGGCTATTTCCGCCTGTTCCCGGGCAACAAGGTGCGCCTGCGCTACGGCTACGTGATCGAATGCACGGGCTTCGACAAGGACGCCGACGGCAACGTGACGGCCGTGCACTGCAACTACTTCCCGGACAGCAAGTCGGGCACCGAAGGCGCGAACAACTACAAGGTCAAGGGCAACATCCACTGGGTCAGCGCGAAGCACGCGCAGGCGGCCGAAGTGCGGATCTACGACCGGCTGTTCAAGGCGCCGCACCCGGACGCGGGCGGCGCGAACTTCCTCGAGGCGCTGAACCCGGACTCGAAGAAGGTCACGCAGGCCTACGTCGAGCCGGGCGCCGGCGACGTCGCGCCGGAAACGCGCCTGCAGTTCGAGCGTCACGGCTATTTCGTCGCCGACCGCGTCGATTCGAAGCCGGGCAAGCCGGTGTTCAACCGGATCGTCGGGCTGCGCGACAGCTGGGGCAAGCCGGCCTGACGGCCTGCTCCGCGCGCGGCGCGGCGGCCTCGCACCGCCCGCCGCAGGATGAAAAAAACGGCCTTCGGGCCGTTTTTTATTGCGTGCGCGCAAGCGCGGCTGCGCCGGCCGCCGCGCTTACGCGCTCGCCAACCGCCGGTGCAGATCCGCGAGCGACAGCGTCGTGCGAAACAGCCGCGCGAGGCTGCGGCTTGCATACGCGTCGACGTCGCCGGGCGCGGTCCAGCGATACGCGTCCATCTCGGGAATCAGCGAGCCGTCGCGACGGCTCGGGAACAGCGACGTGCACGTGCAGCGCGCGGGATCGATCTCGTCGTCCGCGACCTGCACCGCGAACAGGTGCAAGTCCTTGTCGTGACGGTAGGCGAAGCGGCCGAGATCGAGCAGTCGCGCCGGCGCGAACTCGATGCCGGTTTCCTCGCGCAGCTCCCGCAGCGCCGCGTCGACCGGCGATTCGCCGGGCTCGCCCTGCCCCTTCGGGATGTCCCAGTGCGTGGTGTCCGTCGCGTGCGCGAGGAATACGCGGCCGGCCCCGTCGAGAATCACGACGCCGCACGACACCGTGCGCGACGCACCGCTGCGCTTCATTGCACGCGCGCTCAGCGCTTCTGCAGCTGCCACTTGCCCGTGGCGGTCTTGCAATAGACGGGCTTGAGCGTCAGCGTCTGGCCCTTCGCGGAAATGTCGGTGGCGATCTCGCGGCACGTCTTGCCGTCGTTCTCGGACGTCGACGGCGTGAGCTTCGCATCGATCTGCGTGCCGCGGCCGCTGCTCTGCCAGGTCGTGGTCTCGCCGTCCTTGCCTTCGTCGCGCACCTGCGCCACGGCCTTGGCCAGCGACGCACGGTCGGTCTTGCTGAAGTAGGCGAGCGGCGTGTCGTTCAGGAAGCCCAGGTTGCTCTGTGCGTAGGCAGGCAGCATCGCGGCTGCGCACGCGGCGCCGGCCAGCACGCGCGTGACGACGGAAAGGGATGCACGCATCGACATGTGTTGTTCTCCTTGGATGTTCGATCGAACGGCATGGCGCGCGGCCGGCACTCCGGCGGCCGGCGAACCGGCACGCGCCACGCCCGTCAGCCAGCGAGCATAGCATGCGTGCCGCCAGGAACGTCGTCTAGCGGGCCGCCGACGCGGCTGCCGGTTGATATCCGTCGGTCAGCGTGTTCAGGAACGCGATCACGTCCTTGATCTCGGCCGCGTTCAGCGCGGGCGCGTCGCCGCGCTTGCGGTCGAACGGCGGCTCGCGGTTGATGTTCGGCCAGTAGCGCTTCGGCAGGTCGTCGTAGACCTGCACCTTGCCGTGCACGACCGGATAGAACTTCTCCGGATGGATGTCACGCTCGGCGTAGAAGCGCATCACGTCCTCGAGCGAGTGGTACACGCCGTTGTGGAAGAACGTCTTGCGCAGCGCGACGTTGCGCAGCGACGGCGTGCGGAACAAGCCGCAGAATTCGTCGCGGCCCTTCAGGTCGGTGCGCTCGGGGCCGCACGCGCCGAGGTCGTAAAAGCGCGGATCGCGATTGACCGGCAGCGCGCGGTTGCGCGGCACCGCGATCGCGATCAGGCCGAAATCGCTGAACTGCGGCGGGCCGCCTTCGAGCGTGCGCTGGCTCACGTGGCAGCTCGCGCAGTTGCCCTTCTTCTCGTCGTTGAACAGCTGCAGCCCGCGCAGCTCCGCGGGCGTCAGCTGCGCGTGGCCGGCCAGATAGGCGTCGTACTTGCTCGTGTACGGATCGAACAGCGCCGGCTGCTGCTGGAATGCGTCGAGCGCGCGCAGCACCGCACCGAACGTCGCCTGGTCGTCGCCGAGAACCTGATCGCCGAACGCCTTGCGGAACGCGTCGGCATACGGCGCGGCGCGAACCGCCTTCGCAACCCGCGCCGGCGAACTGCTCATCTCGAAGGGCGAGGTGAGCGGAATGCGCGCCTGCGCATCGCGCGTATCGACGCGGCCATCCCAGGTCAGCCCGCCGGTCGGGCCCGCATCGATGCTTTCGTCGCCTTCGTCCGGCGAATCGTGGAAGTGCTCGCTGAACGGCGGAATGCCGCGCAGGTACTTCAGCGACGGCACCGCACGAAAGCCCGTGCTGTGCATGTCGTCGCCGCCGAGTTGCACCGACAGCGCGTTCGGCGGCCCGAACGCATGCTCGGCGCTATGGCACGACGCGCACGCGAGCTTGCCGGACCCCGACAGCGACGGATCGAAGAACAACTGCTTGCCGAGCGCCGTCATCTGCTTCACGCCCTCGAACACCTGCGCGCGCGTCTGCGGCTGGCTGGCCGGCGCGACCGCCGGAGCGGCCGGTGCGGCCTGTGCCGCCGGCACGATGGCGGCGGCCGATGCATCGGCACCGGGGCGCGCATCGCAACCGGCGAGCGCCGCGAGACCGCCGACCAGCGCCAGCGCCGCCGCGGCAGGGATCAGCGATCGCGCGGACGCGAAGGATTTCAGAAGGCTGTGCATCGTCGTTCTTCTTGTAGCGGTGGGCAATCGGCCGGAGCTTATGTCAGTTCCGTGACCGCCGCATGACGTTCGACCGACAGTCATTTGAAAGCGCCCCTACACCCGGCTGTCAAATCGGTTCCAGATAATGCGCGCAGCCGGCAGGTGTCCGAAGGTTCCCGCGCCGGCCCGACACCACCGCGATTCCCACACGCGACACACGACGAAAGAGAGAACATCGCATGAAGAAGCACGCCTGGATTCGTTACACGCCGATCGCCCTCGCGGCCGCGCTCAGCCTGACCGCCTGCGGCGGCGACGATGTCACGCAGCAAGGCCTGTCGGCCGTCAAGAACGTCGTCGTGATCTACGCGGAAAACCGCAGCTTCGACAACCTGTACGGCAACTTCCCGGGCGCGAACGGCCTGCAGAACGCGACGGCGGCGAACTCGGTGCAGAAGGATCGCGACGGCTCGACGATGGCGACGCTGCCGAAGATCTGGGGCGGCCTGACCGCGACCGGCATCACGCCGGCGGTCACCGAGGCGATGACGGCGAACCTGCCGAACGCGCCGTTCGCGATCGACGATCCGAAGGGCTTCAACCAGTCGATGAGCATCGCGACGCGCGACATCGTGCACCGCTTCTACCAGGACCAGATGCAGATCAACGGCGGCAAGAACGACATGTACGCCGCATGGACCGATGCGGGCGGCCTGACGATGGGCCACTACACGCCGGATCCGTCGAAGCTGCCGCTGTGGAAGATCGCGCAGCAGTACGTGCTCGCCGACAACTTCTTCATGGGCGCGTTCGGCGGCTCGTTCCTGAACCACCAGTACCTGATCTGCGCGTGCGCGCCGTTCTACGCGAACGCGAACACGAGCCCCGCGGCCGGCAAGATCGCCGTGTTGAACGCGGACGGCAAGTCGCTGAAGGTTGCGACGAACTCGCCCGCGTCCGCGCTCAGCGGCCCGCCGAAGTTCGTCAACGACGGCGCGATCACGCCCGACTTCTTCGCGGTCAACACGATGCAGCCGCCGTATCAGCCGAGCGGCAACAAGGCAGCCACGGGCGGCGATCCGCTGCTCGCCGATCCGGCCAATCCGTCGACGATGCCGCCGCAGACCGCGACCAACATCGGCGACCTGATGACCAACGCGGGCGTGTCGTGGGCATGGTACGGCGGCGCGTGGGGCCAGGCGCTGCAGGCAAGCCAGAACGGCACGTCGAACGTGATCTACGGCGCCGACCTGTCGACGCCGAACTTCCAGCCGCACCACCAGCCGTTCAACTACTTCGCGAACCAGGCGCCGGGCACCGCGAACCGCGCGCAGCACCTGCTCGACGGCGGCGCGAACGGCGCCGAGTTCATCAAGGCGATCGACGCGGGCACGCTGCCGCAGGTCACGTTCTACAAGCCGCAAGGCAACCTGAACGAGCACCCTGGCTACACGGACGTCACCTCCGGCGACCAGCACATCGCCGACGTGATCGCGCACCTGCAGGCAAGCCCGCAGTGGAAGAACATGGTCGTCGTCGTCACGTACGACGAGAACGGCGGCTTCTGGGATCATGCCGCGCCGCCGACCGCCGATCGCTGGGGTCCGGGCACGCGGATTCCGGCGCTGATCGTGTCGCCGTACGCGAAGAAGGGTTTCGTGGACCACACGCAGTACGACACGGGTTCGATCCTGCGTCTCATCACGCGCCGCTTCTCGCTGCCGCGCCTGCCGGGCCTGCAGCAGCGCGACGACGCGCTGAAGGCGAACGGCGCGCAGCCGATGGGCGACCTGACGAACGCGCTCACGCTGTCGCCGAACCTGTAACGGCATCACCGCGAACGGGCCGGCCGCGCGGCCGGCCCGGACGAACGAAGGGCAACCCGCGGCGACCTGCACCCCAAAAGCCGGATGCGAATCCAGCCTTTGGGGTGTTTTTCATGCGCGCGCGTTGCCGCGCGGCCGCGTCACCAGCCGTACTTCAGCTCGACGCCGACGTAGTCCGCGTTGTGTCCGCCCGCCTGCCGGATCGCGTCGCCGACCTGGAAGTGCACGGCCTCGACGGCGCCGATCAGGTTCGCGGCAATCGTCCAGTCCGCGCGCAGCTGCACGTACATCCCCGTCCAGCGGCCGCCCTTGCCTGCCGTGCCGGGCACCGGAATGTTCGGCTGCTGATAGACGGCGTCGCCGGTCGTCTCGCGCCACTGGAAACCCAGCGCGCCCAGCAGCGACAGGTTCGCCGACGGCTTCAGCGTCACGGACGGCTTCACGTGGATCAGGTTCGCATAGCTCGTGTAGCCGGCCAGCGTGAAGTAATAGCCGTTCGGAAACAGCGGATTGAAGGTGCCGACGCGGCCGTCGTGCGGATGCCGGTCGCCCGAGGCCGCATCGATCTGCAACGCGACGCGCGGCGACCACGGCGCATCGAGCTTGTAGCCCGCGATCGAGCCGACGGCCCACGCACCGATCGTGTCGTTGCCGACCGTCCCGGTCTGCAGCATCGTCTCGAGATCCCAGTCGAAACGGCCCTGCGTGCCCGTGTAGCGAACGTCCCACACATCGCGATGCTCGGCGCCGCTCGCATCGAGGAAACGCGCGTTGCGGCGGTTGTAGCGCGACCAGTAGCCGGACAGGTCGCCCGGCCCGACCGACTGCCGCTCGAAGCGCACGCCGCTGAAGGTGAGACCGCGATTGGACACGTCGTCGAAATCGGACGCGTTGCGGTTCTGCACCGGTTGCGTCGCGTAGCCGATGAAGCGCCATTTCCCGTATTCGTAATCGGCCCAGACCGCATCGAACGCCTGCCGCACGTTCGGGCCGTCGCGCGTGGCGATGAAGCGCTGCAGGTCGAACGCCATCTCCTGCCGGCCGACGCGGAACTTGAACGTGCCGCCGCCGAGCGCGCCCGTGTAGGTCGCGAACGCCTGTTCGAGATCGAGCGGGTTCTTGTCGACGGGCGACACCGTGTTCTTGCCGAACGCGCGCGCGTCCTGCAACTGCGCGAAGAACTGCCAGTGCTGGCCGAGATGCGCATCGGCATGCACTTCGACGCGCTGGATCAGGTACGTGTCCGATTGCGCGGAGCCGATTCCGAACAGCGGCGCGTCGTTGGTCTCCAGCCGCTCGCGCAGGTTCACGCCGAGCGATAGATAGGAGGCCGGATCGTTGCCGAGCGGAATGTATTTCAGCCCGTCGAGCGGCGCGCGCGGCACGCACGGATTCGCGAGCACCGACCAGTCCTCCTGCCAGCGGTTGAACAGCACCGTCGGGCGTTTGGTCGTGCACGTCGATGCGGCGGTGGCCGTCTGGGTCGCTGCCGGCGTCGAGGCCGAAACCGACGACGCAGCCGAAGGCTGCGCCGGTCCTTGCGTCGATGTCGATGTCGTTTCAGCCGCCGTTTCCGCGACCGCCGCGTCGGCGCCCGCGCACAACAGCGCCGCGACGACCGACAGGCGCGCGGCCCGTTCGAAGCCGCGGGCGTCGCGTCTGCGCTGCCCCCGCGCGATCATGCGCGCTCCTGCGCGGCGGGTGCGGCCGCTTGCGCCGCACACAGTGCAAGCGTCGCGAGCGCGCCGACCGGTGCGAGCAGCGCCAGGAATCCGACGTAGCGGAACCCGAGCGCACCGCACGCCGCGCCGAGCGCGAACGCGACGATCGCCGGCAGCATCTTGCCGAAGCGCGCCCGCGCCGCCGCGCGTGCGGCGTCGGCCGTGCCGGCCGACAGCAGGTCGACGACGTCGAGGATCGCCTGCGTCACGTTGCCCGTCATCACCGTGTTCGGCACGCCGCCCGCGCGCGAAATCACGCGCGGATGCGCGTTCTGCACGCCCATCGCGAACGTGCCGACGATGCCGGCCACGAGCGCCGGCAGGCTGTCGGGCTGCGTGACGGGCGTCGCCCACACGCCGGCCGCGCAGAAGCCGAGCAGCAGCACGGCCTGCACCGCGTGCAGCGCGCGCGTGCCCTGCCAGGCGGGCCGCCCGGACATCGACCGCGCGATCAGGCTCGCCGCGATCACGCCGCACACGAACGCGGGAAACACGCTGAGCTTCAGCACGACACCCTGGCCGAAGCCCGCGATGCCCGCGCCGATCAGCACGAAGTTGCCCGTCACGTGTGCGGTGAACAGCCCGAACAGCGCGACGAAGCTCAGCGTGTCGACGAAGCCGGCCACCGCGGCAAGGATCGTGTCTTCGTGCTTCATCGCGCTGCGCTCGCGTGGATTTCGGCGACGTAGCCGCCCGGGAACTGCACGAGTGCCGCGTCGCGGCCGTCCGCGCTGTACGGCGGCACGAGCACGGTCACACCCGCCGCCTTGGCCTTCTCCAGCGTGGCGGCCAGGTCCGGCACGTCGTAGCCCGTCATCTCGCGCCCGTACGGGTACGGCAGGTGGCCGTCCGTCACGAGCACGGTCATCTTGCCGAAGCCCGATTCGATGCGAATCCGGCGATACGTGTCGTTCGGCCGGCCGATCTCGATGCCCGGCGCCTTCAGGTTGTCGGACACCACCTTGCCTTTCGAGAACTTGACGAAATCGTGCACGAACTTGCGTACGCTTTGCGGCGACACGTAGACCCGGTTCTCGGGGATGGTCTGCAACGCGTCGTAGTGCGGCGCCTGGGTGTGCCAGTAGAGCTGCATGTTCACGCCGCCCGTCCACGTAATGACCGCATCGCGGCCGATCGGATCGGGGAACGTGTCGACGATCACGTCGGCGCCGTGCTCGCGCGCCGACTTCACCGCGACGTCCATGTCGGTGACGAGATAGCCGGTGCGCTCCGCGCAGAACGGATACGGGACCGGCGTCTTGAAGCCGAACACCGAGATCGTGCCGACCGGCGTCAGCACGAGTTGCGACATCGTCTGGCTCGGCGTCGGCGTGACCTGGAACACGCCCTGCTTCGATTTCTTGCCGCCGAACGTCGCGACGAAACTGTCGGTGAAGCGGTCGAAGTCTTCCGGCGCGACGCACACGTGCGTGGTGTCGTACTGCGGACCGACGGCCACCGTCGGCGCGACTGCGGGCGGCACCGGCGGTTTCGCGAACACGCCACCGGGCGCGGCGACGAGGCCGGTGGCAAGCGCAAGCGCCAGCAACATGGAACGAAGGGTTCTCATAACGGATATCCTTGTTGTTTCATCAAATGGTGCAACGGCCCGGGAAACCCCGGTCACGCGCGGCCGTCGCCGGCCGGTTGCCGCGCATCGTCGAGCACGGTCGCGAGCACAAGTGCCGCGATCAGCCCAAGATGCTCGAAAAAGCTGTTGAGCGCCATGAAATGTTCGGCGCCCGAGCGGTTCCAGAAATCGTTCGCCACGACCATCGCGACGAGCGTCAGCATGCCGAGGCTCCCGGCGCCGAGCCACGTGAAGCGGCGAAACACCACGCACAGCGAGCCGGCGATCTCGACCACGATCGCCAGCGCCGCCCACAACGCGGCCGGATGCAGGCCGAAATGCGCCTGCTCCGCGACCGCGCCGTCGAAGTCGAGCGCCTTCGCGACGCCGCCGAGCAGAAAGGCGGACACCAGCGCGAGACGCGCGAGCGGCAGGACCCACGGCTGCGACAGTAGCGCGCGGATCCACGCCGGGCTGCCATAGATGGTACGCGTCGTCATGTCAGATCGCCCAGCACGAACAGCCGAACGCACCCCAGAAGCCCTTCGCGTCCGACGTCGGCAATGCGCTGCCCCACGCGCTTGCATGCGCATGCTGGTGCACGTTGCACGCGTTCGCGCAGCCGCACATCGCCGCGGCCGCCGCCCGTTGCAGCGGTGCGCCCTCTCGCTGCGTCGCACCCCAGCCGCCGTAGCCGCCGTACTCGCGCACCGGCGACCAGTCCGGCATCGCGGGCGGGATCGGCGCGTCGTGCGACGCGAACGGCCCCGCGCCCCAGACGATCCGGCCTCCAACCACCGTCAGCAACGCAGTCGTGTCGACGATATCGTCCTCCGCGCAGGTGAAGAAATCACGATCCGGGACCACCACGTCGGCGAGTTGCCCGACCGCGATGCGCCCTTTCCTGCCCACCTCGTTCGAGAACCACGTCACGTACTCGGTCCACATCCGCAGCGCGGTTTCGCGGTCGAGCAGGTTTCGCTGAGGATACATGCGCAGCCCGCCAATCGTCTTGCCCGTCACGAGCCACGCGAGCGATACCCACGGGTTGTACGACGCCACGCGCGTCGCGTCGGTGCCGGCCGACACCTTGAGGCCCTTCGACAGCATCTTCGCGACGGGCGGCGTCGCTTCGGCCGCCTGCGCGCCGTAGCGCTCGACGAAGTATTCGCCCTGGTACGCCATCCGGTGCTGCACGGCCACACCGCCGCCGAGCGCGGCGATCCGGTCCATCGACTTCTCGGAGATCGTTTCCGCATGATCGAAGAACCAGTTCAGGCCTTCGAGCGGGATATCCTTGTTGACCTTCTCGAACACGTCGAGCGCGCGGCTGATCGTTTCGTCGTAGGTCGCGTGCATGCGCCACGGCCAGCGGTTCTGCGCGAGCACGCGCACGACGCCCTCGAGATCGTCTTCCATCTGCGCCGGCAGGTCCGGGCGCGCGACGCGGAAATCCTCGAAATCGGCCGCCGAGAACACCAGCATCTCGCCCGCGCCGTTGTTGCGGAAATAATCCGTGCCGTCGTGATACTTCGTGCTCTTCGTCCAGTTCACGAAGTCTTCCTTCTCGGCATTCGGCTTCTGCGTGAACAGGTTGTACGCGATCCGGATCGTCATCTCGCCCGCGTCGTGCAGCTTGCGGATCACTTCGTAATCGTCGGGATAGTTCTGCGAACCGCCGCCCGCATCGATCACGCCCGTCACGCCGAGACGGTTCAGTTCGCGCATGAAGTGGCGCGTCGAGTTGTACTGGTATTCGAACGGCAGCTTCGGTCCCTTCGCGAGGGTCGCGTACAGGATCGTCGCGTTCGGGTTCGCGAGCAGCAGCCCGGTCGGGTTGCCCGCGGCATCGCGCAGGATCGTGCCGCCCGGCGGCTCGGGCGTGTCCTTCGTGTAGCCGACCACGCGCAGCGCGGCCGCGTTCAGCAGCGCGCGATCGTAAAGATGCAGGATGAACACCGGCGTATCGGGCGCGGCCGCGTTGAGTTCCTCGATCGTCGGCAGGCGCTTCTCGGCGAACTGGTGTTCGGTAAAGCCACCGACCACGCGCACCCACTGCGGCGCGGGCGTGATCGCCACCTGCCGCTTGAGCATGTCCATTGCAACCGCGAGCGACGGCACGCCGTCCCAGCGCAGCTCCATGTTGTAGTTCAGGCCACCACGAATCACGTGGCAGTGGTTGTCGATCAGGCCGGGCAGCGCGCTGCGGCCGCCGAGATCGACGACCTTCGTCGCGCGGCCCGCGAGCGGCATCACGTCCGCGTCGCTGCCGACCGCGACGAAGCGGCCGTCCTTGATCGCCACCGCGGCGGCAACGGGGTTCGCACGATCGAGCGTCGTGATGCGCCCGTTGTACAGGATCAGATCCGGTTGAGTATAGGTTGCGCTCATTGACAGGTCCTCGATGCGGTCAGAAGCCGAGCCAGTGACGCACGGGCCCGATGGCCTGCGCGCCGATCAGCATGCCGGCGAGACCGATCAGCGCGATCAGCGGCGGCGCGGGCGAGCGCACCTTGATCACGCTGTACACGACGCCGATCAGCACGCCGGCGGCCAACGACAATAGATAAGATTCCATAACGTTTTTTCTCCCGACCGGATTAGAATGACCCGCATCGTGCCGGCCGCATGTTTCGCCGCGTTCGCTTCCCCTTCGCTTCCCGCCACCCCGTCCGACCATGCAACATCTTCCTGATCTCGAAGCCTGGGCCATCTTCGCGCGTGTCGCGGAGACCGGTTCGTTCGCGAAAGCCGCGGACTTGCTCGGCGTCTCGCAGCCGACCGTATCGAAGGCCATCGCGCGCCTCGAAAAGCGCCTCGGCGCGATGCTGCTGTACCGCACGTCGCGCAAGCTGTCGCTCACGCCGACCGGCGAACTGCTGCGCGATCGGGCGATCCGCCTGCTCGCCGATGCGGAGCTGATCGAGAGCGAGGCCACCGCGCAGGCGCTCGAACCGTACGGCCTCGTGCGCGTGAACGCGCCGATGTCGTTCGGGACGCACCATCTGTCGCCGCTGCTGCCCGCGTTTCTCGAACGCTATCCGCGCGTCGACATCGACCTCGTGCTGACCGACCACATCGTCGACATCGTATCCGGCGGTTTCGACGTCGCGATCCGCATCGCCGAACTGAGCGACTCGTCGCTGCGCTCGCGCAAGCTGTGCGCGGTGCGCCGCCCGCTCGTCGCATCGTCCGCGTATCTCGACCGGCATGGCCGGCCCAAGCATCCGCGCGACATCGAACAGCACGTGTGCCTCACCTACACGAACCTGCCCACACCCGAGCACTGGCGCTTTCGCCACCCGGCATCGGGCGAGGAAATCGGCGTGAACGTGCAAGGCCGCATCCGCACCAACAACGCCGACGTGATCGTCCCCGCGCTCGTCGCCGGTCACGGCCTCGCGCTGCAGCCCGAGTTCCTGGTATGGGATGAGCTGCAGCGCGGCGAGCTCGAGGAAGTGATGCACGACTGGAAGATCGCCGACATCAACGTCAACCTCGTCACGCCGCCCGGCATGCTGCGCGCCGCGCGCGTGACGGTGCTGCTCGATTTTCTCGCCGAACACTTCTCGCACGCGCCGTGGGCGCTGCCCGAGGCGTGAGCGCGGCGGCCCGCGACCCCCGCGGCCGTCGCGTGCATCGCGCACGCCGGCCGCGGCCATTCCGTCCGGCTGCCCGTTACTTCGCCGGCACGGCCGGGATCGACTCGTGCGGCGTCGCAGTGCGCTGCGGTGCCTTGTGGACCATCGTGTACGCGTAGTCGATGCCCATGCCGTACGCGCCCGAGTGCTCCTTCGCGATCGCGACCACCGCGTCGTACGTCTCGCGGTGTGCCCAGTCGCGCTGCCACTCGAGCAGGACCTGCTGCCACGTGACCGGCACCACGCCGGCCTGCACCATGCGCTGCATCGCGAAATCGTGCGCGGCCTGCGACGTGCCGCCCGATGCGTCGGCGACCATGTAGATCTCGTAGTCGCCTTCGAGCATCGCGCACAGCGCGAACGTCGTGTTGCAGACTTCGGTCCACAGGCCCGAGACGACCACCTTCTTGCGGCCGTTCGCGGCGAGCGCGTCGCGCACCTTCTGGTCGTCCCACGAGTTCATCGACGTGCGTTCGAGCGTCTTCTGGTTCGGGAACACGTCGAGCAGCTCGGGATACGTGTGGCCCGAAAAGCTGTCGCTTTCGACGGTCGTGATCGTGGTCGGGATGTTGAATACCTTCGCGGCCTTCGCGAGGCCGACGACGTTGTTCTTCAGCGTCTGGCGATCGATCGACTGCACGCCGAACGCCATCTGCGGCTGCTGGTCGATGAAGATCAGCTGGCTGTTGTGCGGAGTGAGTACTTCAAGCTTCGGATTGCTCATGGCGCATGGCGTCCTGTGAACGAAAAGAGAGGGCCCGCCTCGACCGTGAAAACGGGAGGAGCCGGCGGCACATCGCGCCGGATCGTCATCCGGCTCGCATTATTTAAGCCGCAAACGCCCGGCGCGACCACCCAAGAAACGGAATCGATGCGATTCCGGAAACGGCGCCCGTTGGAAGCGGCCCGCTCTTTTTTTCTTCACGCAAACCCGCTACGCTTTCAAAACCTTGACGGCGCCGTTTCGGTGCCGCTCGCCCATCACCGGACGCTCCACCATGAAACCGTACGTCTTCTCGCTGCTCGCCGGCATCCTCGCCGGTGTCATCTACGGCGCGCTCGGCGTGAACTCGCCCGCGCCGCCGGTCATCGCGCTCGTCGGCCTGCTCGGCATGCTGGCCGGCGAACAGATCCTGCCCGTCGCGCGGCGCATGCTCGCGGGCCACCGGCTGAACACCGCATGGCGCGACGCGAAGTGCAGCCAGCACATGTTCGGCGCGCTGCCGGGCGGCAGCGCGAACGAACGCAAGCCGTCGTGACGCGCACGCTCCGCAATAGCCGCACGCGTCGCGCATGACCAACGTCGAGCTGTTCCACTACCTGCTGCTGTTGATCTGCGGCGCGGGCGCGCTCACCTGGCTCGCGGAGCGCGTGTCGATCCCGCCGGCCGTCGTGCTGCTGCTCGGCGGCTGCGTGGTGGCCATCGCAGGCAAGCGCACGCCCGACATGGATCCGGCGCTGCTGCTCGTGGCCGTGCTGCCGCCGCTGCTGATGTCGAGCGGCTTCTATACGGCGTGGAAGGAATTCCGCCACGAGCTCGCGTCGATCGCGTCGCTCGCGCTCGGCGCGGTGGTGTTCACGACGGTTGCGGTCGCGCTCGCCGTGCATGCGGCCAATCCGGCGCTGCCGTGGGCCGCGTGCTTCACGCTCGGCGCGATCGTGTCGCCGCCCGACGCGGTCGCCGCGAAGGCGATCCTGCAGCGCCATCCGCTGCCCGCGCGGCTCGTCGCGGTGCTCGAAGGCGAAAGCCTCGTCAACGATGCATCGGGCCTGCTGCTGTACCAGATGGCCGTCTCGGCCGCGCTCGCCGTCACGATCACGACCGCGAGCGCCACCGGCCTGTTCTTCTCGCTCACGCTGATCGGCATCGCGGTCGGCCTCGCGTGCGGCCATGCGATGTGCTGGGTGCTGCAGCGCCTGCGCGAGCCGATGCTCGGGATCGTCGTGACCTTCGCGATGGCGTGGGGCAGCTACGGGATCGCCGAAGCCGTGCACGGTTCGGGCGTGCTGTCGGTCGTGACCTGCGGCCTCGTGCTCGGCGTGCGCCAGCATCGCGTGTTCGGCGCCGACATGCGGATCAAGGCGAAGGCGACCTGGGAAGCGATCGTGTTCGTGCTCGACGCGCTCGTGTTCATCCTGATCGGCCTCGCGCTGCATGCGATCCTCGCCGGCGTGAACCACGAAGGCGCGGTGCTGATGGCCGGCCTGCGCGTCGCGCTGCCGGCCACCGCCGCCGCGATCGCCGCGCGCGTCGTGTGGGTGTTCGTCGCGATGTGGCTGCCGGGCCGCCTGCGCGCGCCGCGCGCGGGCCATGCGCCGTGGTCGTGGCGCGAGGCCGTCGTGCTCGGCTGGTCCGGCATGCGCGGCGTCGTGAGCCTCGCGGCCGCGATCGCGCTGCCGGGCAACTTCCCTGGGCGCGACCTGATCCTGTTCAGCACGTTCCTGCTGATCATCGCGACGCTGGTCGTGCAAGGCGGCACGCTCGCGCCGCTGATCCGCGTGCTGAAGCTGCGCCCGGCCGCGCGGCACACGATGTCCGAGCATGCCGTGCGCGCCCATACGTTCGGCGCGGCGCTCGCCGAACTCGATGCGCGCGAGCAGCGCGGCACGAGCCTCGAACGCGCATCGCTCGACCGGCTGCTGACCGAATACCGCAGCCGCGTCGCGTTCAACGAACGCGCGCACCGCGACGGCGCAGAACCGGCGGACGTGCGCGCGCGGATGCTGCGCGTCGAGCTCGAGCTGGTCGGCGTGTCGCGTGATGCGCTGCTCGAGCTGCATCGCGACGGCCGGGTCGACGACGCGGTGCTGCACCGCATAGAATCCGAGCTGGATTTCGAGGAACTGCGGCTGCAGCGCCTGCTCGAACCGTAACGTCCGGCCTGCCCGGCCCTCCCCGGCCGGCCCGCCTTCCCTTTCCCCACATGGAATTGCAATGAGCGAACTGTCCGTCGAAGCGAGCATCGGCTCGGTCGATTACCTGGTCCATTTCACCGACGGCGTCCATCAGTGGCGCGCCGACGAACCGGCGTCGCTCGGCGGCGGCGATACCGCACCGACGCCCGTCGCGCTGCTGCTGTCGAGCCTCGGCGCGTGCACCGCGATCACGCTGAAGATGTACGCGCAACGCAAGGGCTGGCCGCTCGCCGAAGTGCACGTGAAGCTCGCGCACGAATCGGGTAGCGCGGGCAGCACGATCGTGCGCCGCATCACGCTCGACGGCGACCTGACCGACGAGCAGCGCGAGCGACTGCTGCAGATCGCGAATGCGTGCCCGGTGCACAAGATCCTCACGCACCCGATCACGATCGATACGGCAATCGCCTGACCCACCGGATACGAGAGACCCACCATGTCCGCATCGATCAAGACCCTGCTCACGCCGCGCGAGAGCGACATCGGCAACCTCGTCGTGCGCCGCGTGCTGCCCGCGCGCGCCGCGCGCCTCGTCGGCCCGTTCATCTTCTTCGACGAGATGGGGCCGGCCGTGCTGCCGGCCGGCAGCGGCATCGACGTGCTGCCGCATCCGCACATCGGCCTCGCGACCGTCACCTACCTGTTCGACGGCACGCTGATGCATCACGACAGCCTCGGCTTCCGGCAGAAGATCGTGCCCGGCGACGTGAACTGGATGACGGCCGGGCGCGGCATCGTCCATTCGGAGCGTTCGCCCGACGAGGACCGCCCGCATGAACAGCCGGTGCACGGGATCCAGACCTGGGTCGCGCTGCCGGTCGAGCACGAGGACACCGCGCCCGCATTCGTGCATCACGCGGCCGACACGCTGCCGTCGTTCACGCGCGACGGCGCGCACGTGCGCGTGATCGCGGGCACCGCGTTCGGGCTCACGTCGCCGGTCGCGGTGTTCTCGCCGACGCTCTATGCGTATGCTGAATTCGCCGCGGGCGGGCAGCTCGCGCTCGACGCGGAACACGACGAGCGCGGCGTGTATCTCGTCGACGGCGACCTCACGATCGACGGCACGCCGCTCGCCCCCGCGACGATGGCCGTGCTCGAACCCGGCACGAACGTCGCGCTCGCCAGCGCGAACGGCGCGCGCGTGATGCTGCTCGGCGGCGCGCACCTGCCGGGCGAGCGGTTCATCGAATGGAATTTCGTGTCGAGCGAGCGCGCGAAGATCGAGGCGGCCCGCCACGCGTGGGCGGCGCAGACCTTCGGCAAGGTGCCGGGCGAGGAAAACGAATGGACGCGCCAGCCGGAGCGCCGCGCGCAGTGAGCCCGCGGTGAGCCGATAGCGGTCGGCGCATCGATGCAGCGCGGCCGGCATTCACGCCGGCCGCCTTGCGTTTACCGCCTCAATCCCATCAGCTTCGCGAGCACGGGCCAGCGCTCGAGCGATTCGACGAATGCGCGCCGCGCCTGCTCGTCGACGTAGCGGGCCGGATCCAGCGCAGGCAGGTGCCGCGCGAGGCCTAGCACGTCGTTCGGTTGCGACAGGCGATCGTCGTCGCCATCGCCGATGTTTACTGTTCGTCGATCCATACGCCGTCCGGAGTCTTAACCGCATAGCCGGTGCTCGTCTGCAGCGTCACCGTGCCTTCGTTCTCGCCGACCATCCGCGTGCGCGGCAGGTCGGCGGCATATTGCGCAAGCGTCGCGCCCGGCTTGAACGGGCTGTTCGACACGAGGTTCGACAGCAGCTGCGCGAGCGCGAGGAAGCTCGTCGGCTGGTCGATCACGGTCGTCGTGCCGTGATTGCCGGTGAAGCCGACGAGCCGCACGCCGACCGGCCCGTGGACGACGCGCGGCGTCGGGATCTCGCGCAGGCCGGCCACCTGGTTCTTGTCGCCGCGCAGCGCGGCGCCGTGCTCGGGCACGAACACGATCACTGCGCGCCGTCCCGACTGCGCGATCAGGTCGGCGAGCCGGTCGAAGTCGTTCATCATCCGGGTCACGCGCTGCGGATACGAATCGATGCTGGTGAGCGAGCTGCCCACCACGCGGTTGCCGTCGTGCAGGCTGATCGTGTTGTAGTACAGCGCGACCGGGCCCGGCACCGACGCGCGCTGCGCGTACCAGTTCGCGAGCGTGCCGTAGTCGTCCTTGATCGCCGAGCCGTCGAACGCATGCATCGCGACCGGGGCGGCGGCGTTCGAGATCATCGGCGCGTCGGGCACGCCGATGTTGTCGTGAACGACCTGCAGGAAGTTGTCGAAGTGCCCGTCGTGGTTCAGCAGCGACTGCACCGTGTAGCCGGCGGACGCGAGTTGCGAAAACAGGTGGCACTGCTGCGGCGCGGGCTTGTACAGGTCCGCGTGCGCTTCCTGCCCGCAACTCGCGCGCAGCACGCGGATCGCGGCCGGGCCGCTGTAGCTCGCCGCCGTGCTGAAGTTGTTGAACAGGTAGTCGAAGTGGCTCAGCATCGGGTGATTGCGCATCTTCGCGGCATCGAGGTCGTCCCACGACAGCGAGCACACGTGCAGCACGATCACGTCGAACTGCGCGGCCGGATCGTTGCCGAGATGGCCGAACGCGACCTGCCGCTGCGACTCCTGCGCGCGGAACGTCGCGAGCGCCGCGTTGTGGTCCTCGGGCTGGCCGGCGCGCCCGCCCGTGGCGTCGGCCTGCTGCTGCGGGAGCGGCGCGACGACGCGCGCCATCAGCCCGTTGCCGGCCTGCCACAGCGGCATCACGACCAGCGCGGCGAGCACGAAGGTCGCGACGCGCACCCAGCGGTTGACGATGAAATAGACGATCAGCACGCCCGCCACGGTCAGCACCAGCAGCGGCGGCAACAGGCGCGGCAGCAGCTCCATCCAGTAGTCGAGGCGGAACGTGCTGACCTCGCGCGCGGCATCGACAAGGCGCGCGAGCGGCGGCGCATGCAGCTCGCGCGCAAGGAGCGGCACCGCGATCGCGAGCGCGGCGAGCTGTCGCACGATGCGCCACACGCGCGCCCGGATCGGCGCGCTCGCCGCGAGCGCCAGCGCGAACGCGAGGTTCGCGAGCCACAGCGGCTGCAGGTGGCCGGTCGCGAACAGCGCGAACTTCAGGATGAAATACAGATTCCAGAACGTCATCTAAACCACTCCGTGATGGGCGCCGCGTCAGTCGCGCGCCCGATCGAGCTTCGGTGCCAACATCGACTGCACGCCGCGCGCCGCACCTTTCCACATCCGTACGTAACCGTCCAGGCCCACGCGCAGCACTTCCTTCAGCCCGCGCAGCGGCGTGTCCGCGCGCGCGCTCGCGTGCCAGTCGAGCCACGCGTCCGCGCGGCCGAACGTGCACTGCACGAGCTGGCGCTCCTGCTCGAGCGTCAGCGCCTCGAAGCTCACGCCGACGTGGGTCGGCGTCACGCGGCTCACGCGCACCGGGAACGGAAACGGCCGGTCGCCGCGCGTCACGCATACCGTCAGCGTGTCGCCGACCGCGAGCGGCAGCCCCGGCACCGCTTCGAGGCCGAGGCCGCCGGTCGAGTAGTCGCTCGTGAAGCATGCGGCAGTCGAGCCGTCGGCGAGCAGCAGCGTCGCCGGCACGCGCATCGCGATCCGGTGCGTGACGCGCACCTGCTTGGTCTCGCGCGCGACGGCCATGGCCGCGCCGAGCATCGCGAGGTTGTAGACGGTCCAGCCGAGCGTGATCAGGATCGTCGACGCCTCGTCGCCCTGGTCGGCCACGAGCCGCCACAGGCCGGCCGCGATCGCGAGCACGTTCAGCGCGAACAGCACGAGGTACGGCTTCGAGGTCGACCAGTCGACGTAGCCTTCGTCGATCTTGCCGCCCTTGTCGGTCACGTTGAACTTGCCGTGCTGCGGGCTGAAGAACGCGACGGTGGTCGGCAGCGCGATGTACCACGCGAGCACCGATTCGTAGACCTCGGCCCAGAACGAGTGGCGATAGCGCCCCTGCATCCGCGAGTTCGCGACGTTCGCGAGCACCAGGTACGGGATCACGTAGCTCGCGAGCGCGACCGACGACGCATTGATGAAGTACAGGTGGAAGAACAGGTACGCGAGCGGGATCGTCAGGAACACGAGCCGCGGGATCCCGTAGAAGAAATGCAGCATCGCGTTGCCGTAGCAGATCCGCTGGATGAAGCCGAGCCCGCGCCCGAGGAACGGATTGTCGATGCGGAAGATCTGCGCCATCCCACGCGCCCAGCGCGTGCGCTGCTTCACGTGGCCGGCGAGGCTCTCGGTCGCGAGGCCTGCCGCCTGCACGGTCGGCAGGTAAGCCGACGTGTAGCCGCGGCGGTGCAGCTTGAGCGCGGTGTGCGCGTCCTCGGTCACGGTCTCGACCGCGACGCCGCCTACCTCCTCCAGCGCGGTGCGCTTGAGCACCGCGCACGACCCGCAGAAGAACGTCGCGTTCCACAGGTCGTTGCCCGACTGCACGAGCCCGTAGAACAGGTTGCCCTCGTTCGGGATCTCGCGGAACGTGCCGAGGTTGCGCTCGAACGGATCGGGCGAGAAGAAATGGTGCGGCGTCTGTACCAGCGCGCATTTCGGGTCGCGCAGGAACACGCCCATCGAGGTCTGCAGGAACGAGCGCGTCGGCACGTGATCGCAGTCGAAGATCGCGATGTATTCGCCGTGCGTCTTCGGCAGCGCGCGGTTGATGTTGCCGGCCTTCGCGTGGCGGTTGTCGTCGCGCGTCAGGTAGCCGATCCCCGCCTCGCGCCCGAACGCCTCGAACTCGGGGCGCCGGCCGTCGTCGAGCAGGTACACGCGCAGCTTGGCCGCCGGCCAGTCGATGCTCTGCGACGCGAAGACGGTCGGCTTCACGACCGACAGCGGTTCGTTGTAGGTCGGGATGTAGACGTCGACGCTCGGCCAGGTGTCCGGGTCGTCGGGCAGCGGCACGATCGGCCGGTCGAGCGGCCACGCGGTCTGGACGAAGCCGAGCAGCAGGATCATCCACGTATAGGCTTCGGCGCCGTACAGCAGGTAGCCGGCGAACGCCTCGACGGGGCTGCGGAAATCGAGTGTCTGGGTCGTGCGCCACCACACGTAGCGGACGGTGGCGAGCAGCGCGAGCGACGCGAGCGCAAGCGTCGGCAGATGGCCCGGCAGGCGGCGCAGCGCGAGCGCCAGCACCGCGACGATCGCGAAGAACGCGAACTGCGCGCCGGGCATCAGCGGCGACATCCCGGCCGCGGCCCACATCAGCGCGCCGGCGATCAGCAGCAGCGGCGCGAGCCAGCGGTGCCGGCCGACGCCGTGCGCGCGCGCGTCGAGCCAGCCGCCCCAACGAGCCCACGGCAGACGCGCGAGCAACGCGTCGAGGCGCCGGCCGAGCGCGCGCGCCGCGACGTAGACCGGCACGACGAACGTGTCGAACCACGCGAGCGGATCGCGCGCGGGCCGGCCATCGGCTGCGCGCGGCGCGCGCACGATCGCGCGCCACAGCCATTCGCGCGTGCTCAGCGGCTGCAGCACGCCCCACTCTTGCGCGAGCCACAGGAAGGCGATGCGTGCCCGGCGGCGCACGGGATCGGGCCGGCCGGGCGGCGGCGCGTGGAAGAACAGCCGCACGAGCCAGTCGAGCAGCGTGCGCTCGGCCGGCAGCCCGATCCCGTGCGCGCACCAGTCGGTCGCGCGCCGGGCCGCAGCGCGCCAGCGCGACGCGAACGCGGCCTTCATCGCCGCGCTCCCGTGCGGCCGGCCGCGGCCGCCGCGAGCCACGCGTCGACCCAGTTCGCGACGCCGTTCAGGTCGTGCGATGCCTGCGAATACGGCGCGTCGTCGAAGATCCAGCTGCCGCGCGCGAGCGTTTCGGGCACGGCCGCATCGACGTGAATCCGCTGCTCGAGCATCGACGCCGGTCCCGCGACCGCGCGCAGCATCGCGAGCGCATCGCGCTGCATGTCGCGCGCCGGGTTCAGCCGGTTCACGACGATCTGCAGGTCGCCGCCGCCGGCCCGCAGCGCGTCGAGGCGCGCGGCAACGGTCGCGCACGCGGCCGGTTCGGGCGGCACGACGACGAGCGTCAGGTCCGCGCGGCGAATCGCCTGCTCGGCCTGCGGCGACGGATAGCGCGCGGTGTCGACCAGCACGACGCCGTCAGGCGGCAGCGCGATCTCGTCGAGCGCGCGCGACAGCCAGGCCGGATCGGCCGCGAGCCGCGCATCGCAGGCGGCGGCGCCCGCCGCGTCGACCTGCCCGTACGGGACGAACAGCACGCCGTCGGCATTGCGCCACGTATGCGCGTGCCACGGCGCGGCGTTACCCGGGTCACCGAGCAGGCTGTGCGCGAGCCCGTGCTCGGCCAGCGTGTCGAGACCGAGCGTCGCGCCCATCAGGTTCTGCGCGTCGAACTCGACCGCGACGACCGGCCGGCCGCGACGGGCGAGCAGCACCGCGAGCGCGCCCGCGAGCGTCGTGCGGCCCGCGCCGCCGGTCGTCGACGTGACGGCGATCGTCTTCATGGCGCCGCCCCGCCGGCGTGATCGGCATCGGGCAGCAGGCGCCCGCGCAGCGCGACCGGCACGAGTTCGCACGGCACCGCGTCGCGCCGCTGCAGCCCGCGCGGCGCATGAAAGCCGCGGCCGAGGCCCAGGTGCTGCGCGACGAGCCACACCGGCACCGCGATCGCGATGCCGACGATGAATCCGATGACGAGTTCGGCGATCATGCGCCCTCCGGCTTGCGCAGCGGCATCGCGCTGCGGATGGCGCCGCGCGTGTGCGCGACGGGAAATGCAGGAAATGCCGGCGCATCGCCCGGCATGTCGGCGGCCGGCGTCGCATCGTCGGCGTGAACCGCGTGCGGCGGCGCATCGACGTGCCGGTCGGCCGCGCCGCCCGCGGCGGCCACGCCGGCCCCGCCGGCCACGGTGCCGTCGGCGCCCGGTTCGGCACGCGCCGCGGCATCCGCCGCGCGTTCGCCCGGCGCGCGTGCCGCATCCGCCGGCTGCGCCGTCGCGAACAGGTCGCTGTAGTCGGCGATCGGCGCGCGCCGGTTCTCGGCCTTCAGCGCATCGAGCTCGGTGTCGATGCTGCCCTGCCCGAGACACACGACGCGATCGGACAGCGTCTCGACCGGCACGTCGAAGATACGCGCGAGCGCATCCTCGGCATCGGCCGGCTCGCACGCGAACAGGAACACGTACAGGTGCCCGGCATCGGCCGTCACGACGTCGCCCGCGCGGCGCGGCCGGCAGTGCCGCAGCGCATCGACGTGCGACACGCCGGGCAGCAGCGCGATCTTCGCGAGCGTATGCGGCAGCGCGAGCACGGCGCCGCGATCGAGCACCGCGCGAATCCGCAGGCAGAACGCGCCGACCGGCAGGTAGCCGAGCACCGAATCGCCGAGCGCGGCCGCGAGCGCCGCGCGATAGTCGGGCGTGACGGGCCGCGCATAGAGCTGCCCGCGCAGCGCGTGCACGGCCGCGTGCATCCGCGTCACCGGCAGGTCGCGCGCGACGACGCGGTTCGCGCCGACGCTCAGCACCAGCATCTCGAACTGCTGGCGCAGCACCTCGCCGCGCTCGACCACGGCGATCTTCAACGCGCCGCCGCATTGCCGGCGCAGCGTGTGAACGGCCGCGCACAGCGTCTCGAGCTGCGCATGCGAGCGGAACGCCAGCACCGCGGTCGCGGCCTGCGCGCGTGCGCAGGCCGCGACGACCGCCGCGTTGTCGTCGACGATTTCCCAGTCGGCCGGCACGCGTCCGCCTTCGTCGAGCACCGCGCGGCTGACGACGACGCGATCCTCGTCGGTCGCGAGCTTCATCCGGCGCAGCGGTTCGGCGGCGGCGCCGTCGACGATCGCCGCGAGCCGGCCGCCCGGCGCGAAGCGCAGCGGCCGCACTTCGCCGGCCGCGAGCGTCTCGCCCGCGCGCCAGAAATCGACGACCCACAGCAGCTCGCCGTGCGTGCGCTGCAGCTGCGCGACGCCCGCGCACACGCCGTGAAAGCCGCTGCGTGGCGCGCGATTCGCGTCGCGCACGAGCGGCGGATCATCGGTGTCCGGATCGGCGCCGGTGCGCACGATCTCGGGATCGACCAGCAGCACCAGCGCGATCCGGTGCGTGCGGCACCAGTCGGCGAGCGCGTGCGCTTCTTCCGCGAGCGCCGTCGGATCGTCCCAGCTGAACCAGCGTTGCGCGCCTTCGATGAAATACAGCGAGCGCGCGCGAAAACCGTAGCGCTTCATCGCGCGCAAGCCGCCCGTGAGCCGCGCGAACGGACCGGGCGCGGCACGGCGCGGCGCACCGGGCTCGCGCGCGGCATCGCCGTCGGCCGCCGCGGGCGCGGGCGGCATCGCCAGCACGTTGAGGTTGCGCGGCCAGCCGGCCGGCTGCGCGCCGCCCGAGAAACCGCGCGCCTGCAGCTGCGCGGCAACGTGCGCCGCGGCGCGCGACAGCACGACCGTCACGTCGCGCGTGCGCGACTGCCGCGCGCTTTCCCACACCAGCGCATCGCACGCCGGCGTGCCGGCGGCGGCATAGATCGCGTACAGGCCGCCCGCTTCCAGCTGCGTCCACGTGTCGGGCAGCCCGTCGATCGCGAGCCGGCTCAGCGGGCCGGCGCGGCCGCCGGCCGGCCCGGTGCGCAGCAGCGCGCGCAGGCGGCCCAGCAGGCCGGCGGCGCCGAGCGCGGGACGGGTTGCATCGAGTTCCGTATTCACGTGTTCTCCCAGTCCCCTAGTAATCCGAATAAAGCCGCACCGGCGTCGGCGTGACGAGCCAGCTGCGCGCCGCGCGTGCGTCGAACGCATAGCGCAGGTACACGAGCGCCGAACTCGGCGCGTAGTCGTGCGACCGGTCGACGTGCAGTTGCGCGCCGACGCTCAGGTGCGGATTCACGCGATACTCGACGATGCCGTTCACGCCGTACGAGAACGACACGCCGCGCGTCGAACTGCCCGCGTAGACGAGCCCCGCCGCCGCCTGCGCGGCGCGCTGGTCCGCGAAGGTCGGGTAGAACAGCGAATCCTTCTCGTAGCTGTTCGAGATCCCGCCCGTGACGGTCAGGTCCCACGACAGCGCGTCGCGCCGCCCCGCCCACTCGAGCGGCACGCCGAGCGACAGGTAGCGCTGCGGGCTGTAGTAGCCGCCCTGCCCGTACGTGTAGTAACGCAGGTTCTGCGCGTAGTGCCACGCATTGCCGACGAGCCCCGTGCTCACCTTCATCGTCGCGCGTTCGTACACGGGCACCGTGAAGCCCGAGCGCAGCGTGACTTCCGCGTTGCGCTCGACGTTGCGGCCGGACAGCACGCCCGCGCCGAGTTCCGCGAACAGGTTCACGCGGCCGACGTCGAGCGCCGCGCGCAGGTTCACGCCGTCGCGGCGCACGCCGCCCCACACCGCGCCCGTCCACGGATCGCGCATCCCCGCATACGACAGCACGCTGCTCGTTTCCGGCCGGCGCGACGCGTTCACGGTGAAGCTCGCCGGGCCCGCGTCGAAGCGGTAGCGCACGCCGCCGACCAGGTAATGCACCGGGAAGCCGAGCGGCGACGTGCCGAGATCGACGCGCCACGCATCGGTGCGATAGCCGGCGCCGAGCGCGACGCCCGTCATCGGCTGGTGCAGGTCGCCCTGCGGATGCGCGATCAACGCGGCGGCCTGCTGGTTCAACGGTGCCAGCGACGAGCCGGCCAGCGCGTTGAGCGCGCCGTAGGTGCCGAAGGTCTTCAGCGAATACGCGTTCGGCACGCTCGTATCGAGCGTGCCGGCGTCCAGATGCACGGTGTCGAGCTGCAGGAACGCGTGCCCGTCGTAGCGCACCGGCATCTGCGCGTAGATCGGCACCTGCTGCGCGCGGTACGCGGAAATCCCTTCGTCGCCCGACTTGTACGCGGGCAGCCAGCCGATCTCGATCTCCGGATCGCGCCGCTGTTCGAGATCCGCGAACGCGGCCTGCGCGGGCGTGCGGCCGTCGCGGCCCGGGCTCACGCCGCTCGTGCGTTCCTGCGACAGCGACAGCCGGTACAGCGACGCGGCATCGTCGTAGCGGCCCTGCGCCTCGGCCACGCGCCCGGCGGCAACCGTCACGTCGGCGCGCGCCGGATACGCGGCCTGCAGCGGGTCGATCACCTGCGCGGCTTCGTCCGGGCGGCGCAGCGCGTTCAGCCGGCGCACGACCGACAGCCGCGTATCGACGTCGTCGTCCGGCGTGCGCGCCAGCACGGCCTGCACGCGCGCGCGCGCGGCCGCGCGCTGGCCGCTGTCCTCGTCGATGCGCGCGAGCGCGAGCTGCGTGTCGGCATCGTCCGGCGTGCGCGCGATAACGGGCGCGAGCGCGTCGCGTGCCGCGTCGTAGTGACCTTGCGCGCGTTCGAGATCGGCCAGCTCGAGTGCATAGCGCTTGTCCGCGCGGCCGGCCGGGCTCGCGCGATCGAGCAGCGTGCGCGCGCGCGCATAGTCCTGCTGCGCGATCGCGTCGTCCGTCCGGCGCAGCACGAGCCGCAGCGACTGATCCTCGATGCGCGCGGTCTGTGCCGGCGTCAGCGCCGGTTCGCGGCGCAGCGTGTCGAGCCACGCGGCGAGCGCGTCGTCGCGCCCCGCGCTGCCGAGCAGGTCGCCGTAGCGCAGCCGCACGTCGGGATCGGCCTCGCGCGGATGCGCGGCGATCCAGTCGCGCAACGGCGCGAGGCCGCGCTCGGGCTCGCCCGCGTCGATCCACTGCGCGCCGATCGCGGCCAGCATGTCGGGATCGTCCGGCGCGCTCGCCTGCGCATGCGCGAGCGACGCGGCGAACGCCGCGCGATCGCCGCGGCCGAGCGCGCCGCGCGCGTCGGCCAGCGCGCTTTGCGCGTCGAGCTTGCGGGCGAGCGCACGCATGCCGTCCGAGCGCTGAGCATCGTCGACACCCGCGAGCGCGGCCTGCGCGCCGGCGACATCGTCGAGCGAGTTGCGATACAGCGCGGTCGCATAGCGCATCTCGGGCGTATCGCTTTGCGCAAGCCCATCATCCATCACCGTGCGGCCGAGCTGCGGCAGCCCCATGTCGCGATACAGCCGCGCGAGCGCGAAACGCGTCCACGGTGCGTCGGGCGCCGCGCGCACGGCCGCCTCGTAGCGTTGCACGGCCGGCCCGCGTTCGCCCTTGTCCGCGAGCGCGCGCGCCTGGCTCGCGAGCAGGTCGGCGCGCAGCCCGTCGAGCGCGCGGCGATCGTCGCTGCCCGTCACGCGGCCTTGCAGCGCGTCGAGCAGCGGGCCGACGCGGTCCGCGCGGCCGGTGCTCTCGTACAGCATCGCCGTGCCGCGCACCGCCGACACGTTCGGCGAACGTGCGGCCAGCAGTTCGCGCAGCAACGGCTCCGCGCGCGCCCAGTCGCGCTGCGCGAGCAGCGCGTCGGCGAGCTGCAGCTTCGCGTCCGGGCTGTCGGGCTGCATCGCGAGGGCGGCGCGCGCCGCGCGCTCGGCATCCTGCGGCCGCCCGGCCGACGCCGCCGCGCGGCCTTGCGCGAGCAGCCCCCAGAACTGCGCGGTACGCGCGAGGCTCTGCCACTTGCCGCGCTGGTCGGTCGACAGCGCCGCGGCGCGCGTGAACAGCGCGCGCGCTTCGTCGTGCCGGCCTTCGCGCAAGCGCAGCAGGCCGAGCCCGCCGAGCGCATCGGCGTCGCCGGCGCGCGCCTGCGCGGCGCGCGCGAGCAGCGGATCGGCACCGGCCAGGTCGCCGCGCGCGAGCGCCTGCAAGCCGCGCTGCTGCGCGATGTAGTCGGGGTCGCGTTCGAGCCGGCGCTGCGCGTCGCGCTGCCGGTCGAGTTCGGCGCTGCGATCGCGGAATTCGGTGTCGTCCGGCACCAGCGCGAGATACGCGTGCAGCGCATCGAGATACGCGGGATCGCTGCCGGCGGACTGCAGCACGCGTCGCCACACGGCCATCGCTTCCGTGTGATCGGCGTCGGCGCGCTTCGCGAGCGACCACGCGATGCGGTTCGCTTCCGCGCGCGTATCGGCGCGCTGGTTCAGCAGCCGCGCGAGCGCGAGCGCCGCGCTCGTGTCCTGCGGGTCGGCCGCGACCGCGCGGCGCAACGCGGCGAGCGCCGATTCGCGGCCACCCGGCGCATTCGCGACGATCTGGTAATACTCGGCGCCGAGCGCGCCGGACGGCGCGCCGTTCGGGAACAGCGCGACGATCCGCCGGGCCGCTTCGTCGGCGCGACCGCTGCGCGCGAGCAGGCGGATCTGCGCCATCTCGCCGCGCCCGCTCGTCGCGACGCGGTATTCGTCGGCCGCGCGCCGCGTGCCGGGCGCCGCGGGCGCGCGGGCCTGCAGGCGTGCCAGCGCGGCCTGCGCGCCTTGCGCGTCGCCGAGCCGCAGCAGCACCCGCATCTGTTCCGCGAGCAGTTCGGGATCGTCCGGCGCGATCAGGAGCCCCTTGCGCAGCGCGTCGCGCGCGAGGTCGTCGCGATGCTTCGCGCCCCACATGCGGGCGGTCGCGAGCTGACGCTGCGCGTCGGGCAGGTCGGTCGTGGCCGGCGCCGGCGCCGAGATGGCCTTCGGCGCGACGGTTTTCGGCAACGCGGGCGCGGGTGTGGCGACGGCGGCCGGCGCCGCCGCCGTGACCGACGACGCGAGCCACGCGAACCCCGCGACGCGCGGTGCGGTGCGCTTCATCGGGCCGCGCATGAACGGTCCTCCCAGCGCGCAGCGAGCGACCCGTCCGCGCCGAACCGGTAGCGGCCGTCGCGCCAGCCCAGGCCGAACAGCGTCAGCACGCTCGTGTAGTAGCCGGGCGCCGCCTGGCGCGCGAGCGCATCGACACGGGCCGCCTGCGCATCGGCGAGCGCATGCTGGCCGCGCGCGTCGAGGAACGGCACGGCCGCCGCGGAGAAGCCGCCATTGCCGTCGTTCGGCCCCGCGACGCCGGTCGTCGTGTCGACCTTCTCCGGCGGCGCGCCATGCGCGGCGATATGGTCGGCGAACGGCGCGAAGCGCGCGAGCAGCGGCGCGGCGAGCGGATCGGCGCGATCGAGCATGCCGGCCCACAGGTACACGCGGATCGCGTTGTACGCGCTTTCCGCATGGGTCTGGGGATCGGGGCCGAAGCCCGCGCCCGCGCGATACAACGCCCAGTCCGGCGAGAAGCCCTTCGGCGCGGTGTCGAGCAGCACGCGGCCGGTACTGGCCGCGAGCGCGGCCCAGCGGCGCTCGTCGGGCAGGCGCGCGGCGAGCCCGCGGATCACCTGCGGCGGCGAATAGCTCGGGTTCACGCGCCATTGGCCATCGGCCAGCTTGAACCCGGTCGGCCCGGGCAGCAGCGTGAGGCCGAGGCCCGGCACGCTGGCCGTCTCGTCGTCGAGCACGCGCTTCGCGAGCAGCGCGCCGCGCGCGGTGTAGCTGCGCTCGTGCCACAGCCGCCCGGCTTCGACGAGCGTGTAGGCGATCCAGAGATCGGCATCCGACGCCGCGTTCGCATCGAGCACGCGCCACGTGCCGTCCGGCGCGCGGCCCCACAGCCACGCCGGCAGCCGGGCGCTCAGGTCGCCCTGTGCGAGGTTGTTCTCGGTCCATGCGAGGATCGTGTCGAACGTGCGTCGGTCGTTCGCGACGAGCGCGAAGAACAGTCCATACGCCTGCCCCTCCGATACCGTGCGCGAATCGGCCGAGCCGACGTCGATCACGCGGCCGTCGGCCGACACGAAATCGCGCTTGAACGCGTCCCAGCGCGGCCACGCCGCGCCGCACCGCACGTCGGCCGCACCGCCTTGCGCCGCCTGCGCGCGCCCGGCCGTCCCGGCTACCCCGGCCGCTGTGCACGCCGCCGCGACGGCCAGCACGAGCGTCGTGCCGCCCCGCCGCGCCGGCCGCGCTGCCCGTCGCCTTGCGAATGCCCAAGCCATCATCCGTTACATCCCCCGGCGGCGCGCGGCGATTTTCTGCAGCACGCTGAACACGCCGAGCGCGAGCAACAGCCCCGCGACGACGCCGACCACGCCGAGCGCCACCGGGTACCGCGCCGCCTGCGTCCAGACGCGCGCATACCACGGCACGAAACCGACCACGTACGGATCGCCGACGCGCAGGCTGTCGACCTGTCCCGGCCGCACCAGCGCGAGGTCGCCCTGCAGTTGCGACACGAGGCCCGGCTTTTCGAAGACGTCCAGCAGGTCGGCCAGGCGCGTCTGGTCGGTCGCGGTCAGCGCGACGACGCTGCGGCCGTGGCTGCCCGGCAGTTCGAACCCGGCGAGCGCGGCGAGCGCGCCCGTCTGTTCGATATGCGCGCCACCGTCCGCCATGCCGACGCCATTGCGCCAGCGCTCCTTCACCGAGAACGCGACACGCGTCGCGCCCGTGCCGGCCTGCTGGTCGATCGCCAGCGGCAGCGCCGCGCGCCAGTGCGACAGCAGCGGCGACGCGGGCGAGCCGTCGATCACGAGCAGGTCCTTGCGGCCCGCCAGCGCGGTGACGTCGCCGGGCCGCGCGACCTGCACGCGCAGCGCCGGGAAGCCGGTCCACTGCCCCATGTGGCCGAGCATCGTCAGGTAGGTTTCCAGCTCCTGCGGCGACGGCCGGTCCGGGATCACGACCGCCGTCTGCGACAGGTCGGCGAAGCGCGTGAACGGGAAGCCGCTGTTCGCGAAGAATGCGAGGTTCGGCAACTGCGCGTAGTGGACGAAGTGCGAGAAGTCGATCGTCGAATCGGGATCGATCGCCGCGCGCTGCGGCTCAGTCGCGGTGCTCGAGCAGAGCCCCGTCTTCTGCGAATCGAGCGTGAAGCGGAACTGCAGCTGGTTGCCGCTGCCGACGCGGAACGCCGGGATATCGACATCGCTCGTCACGCGCCCTTCCGGCACCGCCAGCAGCGGCAGTTGCATGCGCCCGCGCGCGTCTTCGGCATGGGCCGGCCCGAGGCGGTACGACTTCACGAGCTGTTCGTTGATCTCGACGGCGAGCGTCGAGTTGTCCTGCACGGTCGGCGCCGTGTAGCGGTAGCGCAGCGTGATCGGCACGCCCGAGCCGTTCCACGAATGCAGGTCGGCCGGCACCCGCAGGTTCAGCCGGATCGCGTCCGGCGACGTGCCGCGCACTTCGAGTTCGCGCGGATCCGACACCAGTTCGCGGAACGCGATCGGCCGGTTCACCGGCAGCCAGCGCGGGGCGTCGTACGGCTTGCGCGGCGCGCCGAGATCGACGTGCGCGACCGTCGCCGCCGGGCCCGACAGCGCCGCGCGGCCGAGCACGAGCGCCGCGACCGCATCGTCGACCTCGGCTGCCGTGCGGCCCGTCACGACCAGCAGCTTGCGGCCCGGCGCGGCCGGGTTGTCGGCGACGGCGAGCAGCGGGCCGTTGACCGACGGCAGCGCGAGGCCGGCCGGCAAGGTCGCGGCCGTGCCGACCACCACCGCCTGGTCGTCGGCCGGCAGCGTCGCCGCGACCGGGAAGCGCGCCTGCCGGTAGTCGGCCTGCGCGCCGAACCACGACGCGAGCACGCCGGCACTGCGCAGCGTCGCCGAGTCGGGCGACGCCGGCAGCACGAACGGCAGCCGCAAGCGCCCGTTGTCGCGCCGGTCGAAGAACGGCGCCGGCAGCAGCGCGAGATCGTTCGGCAGGCGCACCGGCGACTCGTCGAGGATCAGCTCGCTCGTCGGGCTCACGTCGGCCCACAGCGCCGAGCTCGACGGGTCCTCGCAGTGATCGAGCGAGTAGTGCGCGATCAGGCGCAGGCCGATCTGGTTGAAATCGGAGAAGTAGCGCGGATCGATCGGGATGTCCTGCGTGACCGTGCGGCCCGCGCGCGTCGCGTCGAACGGGACGGTCGCGACCACCTCGTCGTTCACCGAAACCTTCAGGTGCGACATCGGGAACACGAGCGACGGCGAATACGCATAGGTCAGGCGCAGCCGCGCGCCGGTGACCACGCGGTCGAGCCGCACGCCCGCATGGATCGTGCGCGCATCGTCGGCGCCGCGCAGGTGCACCGGATCGAACGCGCCGAGCGACGCGAACGGCAGTTGCACGGTCGTCGCCGGCAGGCCGGCGGGCGTCGCGCCGGCGGCGCTCGATGCGGCCGATGCGCTCGATGCGGCCGCGCCGTCGACAAGCGCAGGCGTGGCCGGGCTGCCGGCGGACGCCGAAACGGATGCCGACGCGGCCGGCATCGGCGCGGCCGACAGCGCGGCCGCATGAAACGCGCCGAACGTGGCGAGCGACAGGACGAACAGCGACACGGCCGGCTTCATGCGCGGCTCCGCATCGTCGTGGTCGTCCGGTGATCAAGCGCGCCGCTGTCGACGCGCCCAAAGCAGCTATGCCCGTGAGTGCACATCCCCACTGCTTCCCCTCAAAGTCTGGCCTGAATGCATGTATCGAAACGACGCGGCGCATTCTTCCGCTGCCGGTCCATCGGACGGTGCGCGCCTGGCACCGGCGCTCGCACATTCGTCACACTATCTCAAAATCAGGACAAAACTCACCCTGATTCGCGCTGACGAAGCGAAAAACAACTCAATACGGTCGGAAATGCTGCGTGCGGCGACTGAATGGCAAGAATTACGCCGTTGCTGCCGGCCGGACCGATCGGCATACTGCCGACGCTGCCGGATCGGCGAACCGTCGCGCCGGCGAACCGTCCGGATACCGATGCCGGATGCCGGATGCGACCCCTTGCGGGCCGCCCGGAACGCGCTGCCGCGTGGGCGGCGCGTATGCTACCGCAAGCCGGCGCCGCGTGCCGGGCTTTCTTCATGGAAAACTGACTTGGATCAAATCGTCGACACCGCCACCCCTTCCCCCGACACGCTGCTGCGCATCATCGCCACCCAGACCGAGATCGCGAAACTCGGCCTCGACCTCGGCAGCGTGATGGCTTATGTGACCGAGCAGGTGCCGCAACTCACGGGCGCGAGCGGCGCGGCGGTCGAATTCGCCGAAGGCGACGACATGGTGTACCGCGCCGCGTCGGGTTCCGCCGCCGGGATGCTCGGGCTGCGGTTGCGCCGCTCGGGCAGCCTGTCGGGCCTGTGCGTGACGCGCGGCGAATTGCTGCGCTGCACGGATTCGGAAACCGACCCGCGCGTCGATCGCGATGCCTGCCGCCGCGTCGGGCTGCGCTCGATGCTGGTGATGCCGCTCACCCATGCGGACACGACGGTCGGCGTGCTGAAGGTGATGTCGCCGGAGGTCGACGGCTTCTCGGCCGCCGACGCCGGCACGCTGCGGCTCACGGCCGACCTGATCGCCGCGGCGATGTTCCACGCGGCGCGCAACGAGGCGAACGAGCTGTACCTGCGCGCGACGCACGACGCGCTCACCGGCCTGCCGAACCGCGCGCTGTTCTACGACCGCCTGCGCCAGTCGATGCACACGGCGCTGCGCGCGAACGGCCGGCTCGGCATCCTCAACATCGACATGGACGGGCTCAAGCCGATCAACGACGGCTACGGCCACCGCGCGGGCGACGCCGCGCTGCGCGAGGCCGCCACGCGGATGCTGGGCGCCGTGCGGCGCTCGGATACGGTCGCGCGGGTGGGCGGCGACGAGTTCGCGGTGATCCTGCCGAACGTCGGCAGCCGCGACGACATCGACGCACAACGCGCACGGCTCGCCCGGCAGGTCGCCGAACCGTTCGAGTTCGAGGGGCAGCCGCTGCGGCTCGGTGTCAGTGTCGGCGTCGCGATGCTGCCCGAAGACGGCACCGACATGAACGCGCTGATCGAGCATGCGGACCAGGCGATGTACGAGGTGAAGCGCACGCGGACGCAACGGGCATGCCACGCGTGACGTGGGACGCCCGGCCCATTCGGCCAGCCGGGCCGCTCGCGCACGGCTGACCGGACTGCGGCACCGCGATCGCCGCCCCGACCACGATCCACTGCACGATCGCGACCAGCACGCCGGCCCGGCACAACCCGAGCGCGCTCATGACGCGTCGACCCGCTTCGCGAGGCCGACCGTGAAGATGCCCAGCTCGCGATCCGCTGGTCGAGCTTGCGACAGCCCGCGCGCGCGACGAGTTCGTCCATCCCGGCCTGCGAGCGGCGGCGCATCACCCAGGTCGCCTCGCCGCGATGATTGTTCAGCGCACGCGCGATGAATTCCAGCTGCGGATGCCACGGCTGTCCGGTGCAGACGAGATAGCCGCCGGGCGGCACCGCCTGTGCGAGCCCGCGCAGCTCGAACGCACGCAGCGGCGCGAGCGCCTGCGCGCGGTCACGCTCGCCGAGTCGACGAGGTGCGCGACGCGCGCCGAATGTTCGTGGCCTCGATGCAGCAGCACGATCGCGTCGCGGCAGCGCGGGCCCGTCGCGGGCCAGTGACGCTAGAACAGCGTGTCGCCGTCGTGCGTGACGAAGCCGGCCTCGCGGGCCATGCGTGCGCTCATGCGATCTCTCTCGTTTCGTTATTCGAATCATGCGGCGCCCCCCTCCGGCGCCGGTCCCGCCACGGCCGCCAGCCGCCGTCAGCCACCCGCTTCGGCGACGCCCGCCTGCACGCGCCGCACCGCCGTCACGATCGACAGCACGATCAGCACGCGCCACAGCCACGCGGCGACACCGCCGACCGGCAGGCCGAAGCCGATCCACAGCGCGAACGCGCCGAGCGCGAGCGCGCGGTCGCTCTTGCCGAACGGGCCGTCGTAGCGGCGCGTCGCACCGGCGAGCGGGCCGATCAGCCCCGCGCATTCGACGATGATCGCCGTGAGCGCGAACAGCCAGACATCTGCCGGCGCGAACGCGGGAATCGCGAGGAACGGCAGCACGAGCGCGACATCGGACACGATGTCGCCGAGCTCGTTCAGGTACGCGCCGAGCGTGCTCTTCTGCCCGTGCTCGCGGGCGAGCATGCCGTCGATCGCGTTGAGCGCCATCCGCACGAACAGCCAGATCGGAATCAGCAGGAACAGCACGCGGGCGAACACGCCGAGCCCCGCGAGCGCGCCGACGACGATCGAGCCGCCGGCCGCGAACAGCGTGACCTGGTTGGCCGTGACGCCGCGCTCGGCAAGCGAATCCGCGAACGGACGCAGACGGTTCTGGAATTTCGGTTTGAGTGCGTAAAGGCTCATCGTTTTATTGGTTCGGCACGTTCGGATACGTTCGTCGCCGCCATGCCCCGGGCGGCGCAACCGCCGGCGGCGGCTTTCGACAGGTGGTCGTAATCGTCGCCGAGCGGCCCCGACGCGTCAAGCCGCGCGCCGCGCCGGGCAATCTGGCGTTTTCGACGGAAACTCGCGATAATCCGCTGGCCCGTGAGCGCAGCAATTCACTCGAACTGTCGCCGGGCGCTCGTGCAACAGCCGATTATCACGCCGTCGAACGGCGCATTCGCCGCAACGCAACTCTGCCGGCGCATCGTCCGATGATCGCGGCCCTGCGACAGGCAGCCACGAATTTGAAAAAACTTGAACAATGGCCGTCCGGCGCGCATCCTGCCGCGCCGGCATTCCGGGATTCCGCCCGCCGCGCCCGCGCGGCCGCGCGGGCATGCACGCAGGAGGCGCGGCGCCGATGAACATCCTGAACATCTGGCAGCGCGATTTCCTGCTGTCGATCGTGCGGCTCGTCGCCGGCGCGTATCCGGTCTGGCATCAGGCGCCGCCTTCCCCGACGCAGAAGATCTACTTCTCGAACCACACGAGCCACATCGACACGCTCGCGATCCTCGCCGCGCTGCCGCGCGACGTGCGCGCGGTCGTGCGGCCCGTCGCCGCGCGCGATTACTGGGACAGCGGCGACCTGAAGCGCCACATCGCGCAGAAGCTGCTGAACGTCGTGCTGATCGACCGTCACCGCGAAAGCGGCGGCGACCCGTTGGACCCGGTGCGCGATGCGTTGCGGCAAGGCCACTCGATCATCATCTTCCCGGAAGGCACGCGCGGCGCGGACGTGTTGCCGCAGCCGTTCAAGAGCGGCCTGTTCCATCTCGCGACCGAGTTTCCGAACGTCGCGCTCGCGCCGGTCTATCTCGAGAACCTGCAGCGCATCATGCCGAAGGGCGCGATCTGGCCCGTGCCGCTGATCTGCAAGGTGCACTTCGGCGCGAACGACGCGCTCGGCGCCGGCGAAGACAAGCCGACCTTCCTCGCCCGCATGCGCGACGCGATCGTCGCGCTCGCGCCGCCGCAGCGGCCGGCCGGCTGAACGCGGCGCCCACCTCTCCCTTTTCCGGACCTCTTCATGCGAACTCTTTTCTGGGAACTGGTCGCGGGCGTCACCGGCGTGCTGGTGCTCGCGACCGTGATCGGTGCGATCCTCGGCGCGCGCAGCGGCGGCGCGAGCGCGACCATCGTCAACCTGAACCAGCGCATCCGCGCGTGGTGGGCGATGATCGCAATCATGGTCATCGCGATCAGCCTCGGCAACAACGTCACGTATCTGGTGTTCGCGCTGCTGTCGTACCTGACGCTGCGCGAGTTCATCACGCTCACGCCGACGACCGCGAGCGACCATACGACGCTCTTCATCGCGTTCTTCGTCGCGATTCCGGTGCAGTACCTGCTGCTCGGGATCAACTGGTACGGGATGTATTCGATCTTCGTTCCGGTACACCTGTTCTTCGCGATGTCGCTGGTGTCGGCGCTCACGCAGGACACGCGCGAATTCCTGAGCCGCAACGCGAAGATCAACTGGGCGCTGATGGTGTGCGTGTACGGGCTGAGCCACGCGCCGGCCGTGCTGATCCTCGACATTCCGCGCTACGCCGGGCAGAACGCGCTGCTGCTGTTCTTCTTCCTGTTCGTCGTGCAGATCAGCGACGTGCTGCAGTACGTGGTCGGCAAGCTGTGCGGGCGCCGCAAGATCGCGCCGCAGCTGTCGCCGTCGAAGACGGTCGAAGGCTTCGTCGGCGGCGGCCTGCTCGCGACGCTGTGCGGCGCATCGCTGTATCGCGTGACGCCGTTCAGCTTCGGCGCGGCGTTCGGGATCTCGCTCGCGATCGTGATCGCGGGCTTCGTCGGCGGCCTCGTGCTGTCGGCCGTGAAGCGCTCGCTCGGCACCAAGGACTGGGGTTCGATGATCGCGGGCCACGGCGGGATGCTCGATCGCGTCGACTCGGTCTGCTTCGCGGCGCCGGTGTTCTTCCACCTCGTGCGCTACCTGTACGTGTGATGCGCGGGCGGCGCGGCATCGCAAGCGCTAACGCGTCGGCGGGATGGGAAACCGGCGCGTTCGGCGCATACTGACGCTCCTCCCCACCCTTGCGCCGCATCGCGCGACGAGCCACTGCCACCGAACCCGCCCATGAAATTGAAACTCGACATCGTGCAGCTGGCCGGCCGCGACGGCGACACACCGTACAACCTGCGGCGCACGCTCGACGCCATCGCGAGCTGCGCGCCCGGCACCGACATCGTGATGTTTCCGGAAGCGCAGCTCACCGGTTTTCTCGATCCGTCGAATCTCGCGCGCGTGGCCGAGCCGCTCGACGGTCCGAGCATCGGCGCGGTGATCGCGGCCGCACGGGCGCGCAACGTCGCGGTGGTGGCCGGGCTGATCGAGAACGACGGCGGGCGCTTCTACAACACGACCGTGTTCGTCACGCCGGACGGCATCGCGCTGCGCTATCGCAAGACACATCTGTGGCTGAGCGAGCGCGACGTCGTGCTGCCCGGCGACCGCTACGCGAGCGTCGAATGGCGCGGCGCGCGGATCGGCCTCTTGATCTGCTACGACAGCGAATTTCCGGAAACCGGCCGCGCGCTTGCGGCGCTCGGCACGCAGCTGATCCTCGTGACCGACGGCAACATGGAGCCGTACCGTCAGGTGCATCGCACGTCGGTCTCGGCCCGCGCGATGGAAAACCAGGTGTTCGCGGTCGTCGCGAACCGCGTCGGCGCAGGTGCGCACGACGTCGTGTTCGCGGGCGGCAGCCTCGCGGCCGATCCGTTCGGAAACCTGATCTTCGAAGCCGGCAACGGCGAATCGCGCCACACGGTCGAACTCGATCTCGACCAGGTCGCCGCATCGCGCGCGGTCTACGACTATCGTGCGGATCAGCGCCTGCACATCGCGGGCGAACGCATCGAGCACGCGGACGGGCGTCGCGAGTGGTTGATTCCGTGAGCACGAACCTGGCGGCGAACGCGGCCGGTTGGCGATGCACGCCGCCACGTCGTCACTCAGGCTCCGGCACATCGATCGCCAGCAACACCGAGCTGACCGACTTGCCGTGCGCATCGAGCGCGAGCGAACGCGTGACGCCGCCGCCGAGCGCGTCGCGCAGCACGAAGTTGAACGCGGCAAGCGCCGGCAGCTCGTAGCGCACGACGTCGCCGTGCACGATGCCCGCGAGCCATCCCTTCACCGCGGCCGCATCGAGATGCGCGCGCAGGTGTTCGTAGTGACGCGGATCGCGGCAGATGACCGATACGTTCAGCGTATTGCCCTTGTCGCCGGTGCGCGCATGCGCCAGTTCACGCAATTGCATCATGCCTCCACGAAAGAAAACGACGGCGTCACGGCCGTGCGCGGCAGCAGCACCGACTGCACGGCGATCACCTCGCGCGTCGACTTGAACGCACCGCCGCCGCCGGCCGGCCCGTTCGTATAGAGCGTCTCGACTTCGTTGCCGATCCGCGCGGCCTCGGCGGCACTCGCCGCACGGCCGGCCACCCGCACGCGGACTTCGGCCGGCTCGCCGCGCACGGCGGGCGTCGCGTCGCCGTACAGCGCATCCACGCCGATCAAATCGAAACGCAGTTCGGTCGCGGCCACGCCCGTCAGCGCGAGCCGCTCGCGGACGATGTCGAGCGCGAGCCGCGCGCGTTCCAGCGCGCCCGGCCCGCCGTACGAGATCTGCCCTTCGCCGATATGGCCGTCGACATACGCGACCGACACCTTGAGCGTCCCGGTGCGTGCGCTGCCGCGCCCGCCCGTCACGCGCACGCGGTCCGGCGCCTCCTCCGCCACCGCCACGCGCGTGAAATCCGCGACGACGTCGGGCTGCAGGTAGCGCGCCGGATCGTGAATCTCGTACAGCAGCTGTTCCTTGCAGGTCGCCGCGCTCACGCGGCCGCCCGCGTGCGGCACCTTGGTGATCACGACCGAGCCGTCGGCCGCGACCTCGCCGATCGGGAAGCCGAGCCGCGCGAGGTTCGGCACATCCTTGTAGCCGGGGTCGGCGAAATAGCCGCCCGTCACCTGCCCCGCGCATTCGAGCAGATGGCCGACGACCGTCGCGGCCCCGAGCGTGTCCCAGTCGTCCATCCGCCAGCCGAACGCGTGGATCAGCGGCGCGGCGAACAGCGACGGATCGGCGACGCGCCCGGTCAGCACGACGTCCGCGCCGGCCGCGAGCGCATCGACGATCGGCGCGGCGCCGAGATACGCGTTCGCGGACACGATGCGGTCGCGATACGCGGCGACTTCGTCGCCCGACTCCTCGAAGCGGAACGCGCCGCGCAGCACGACGTCGAGCACGTCGTCGCCTTCGACCGCCGCGACCTTCAGCCCCGCGAGGCCGAGCGACTGCGCGATCCGCGCGGTGCGCCGCGCGGCCGCGCGCGGGTTCGCCGCGCCCATGTTCGACACGATCCGCACGCGCTTGTCCGCCGCCACCGGCAGCACGGCATGCATGCGCGCGTCGAGCAGCGGATCGTAGCCGAGCGCCGGATCCTTGCGCCGCGCCTGCTGCGCGAGCGCGATCGTGCGCTCGGCCAGGCACTCGAAGACGAGATAGTCGAGCTGCCCGTGTTCGGCCAGCTCGACCGCGGGCTCGATCCGGTCGCCCGAGTAGCCGGCGCCCGCGCCGATGCGCACGCGCCGTTCGTGTGATGGCTTTGCTGTCATGTCGGTACCGTGATCCGGCGCTCGCGCGCCGGGAAAAAAATCAAAAGACGCCCATCACGACGCACGCGATCGTCATCACGATCGAGGCGCCGAACAGCAGCGGGAACGTGAACTTCTGGTGCTCGGCCAGCTCGATGCCGCACAGGCCGACGACGAGGAACGTCGCGGGCGTCAGCGGGCTGACCGGAAACCCGGTCGTCATCTGGCCGAGCAGCGCGGCCTGCCCCACGTGCACGGCCGGCACGCCGAGCTGGCCGGCCACTTCGGCGATCACCGGCAGCACGCCGAAGTAGAACGAATCGGGATCGAACAGCATGCTGAGCGGCATCGACGCCAGGCCGAGCGCGACCGGAATGTGGCCGGCCATCGACGGCGGCACGAAGCCGACCGCCGCCTGCGCCATCGCCTTCAGCATCCCGCTGCCCTGCATGATCCCGGTGAACACGCCGGCCGCGAGCAGGATGCCGGCCATCATCAGCGCCGCGCGCGCATGCGCGTCGATGCGCTTCCTCTGCATGTCGACGTCCGGGTAGTTCACCATCAGCGCGACACACAGCCCGACCATGAACATGATCGCCGGCGGGATCTTCTCGCCCATCACGACCATCGTGCCGAGCACGACGAGCGTCAGCAGCAGGTTGAACCAGAACAGGCGCGGCCGGCGCAGCGCCTGCTCGTCGGGCGTGAGCGCCCGGGTCGGCAGCGGAATCGACGCATCGTCGCGCGAGAGTCCGAGCCGCTTCTCCTCGCGCCGCCCAAGCCAGTACGCGACGCCGAACACGAACACGAGCCCGATCGCCTGCACCGGAATCAGCGGATTGAACAGCGCCGACACCGGCAGGTGCAGCGAGGCCGACGCACGGATCATCGGCCCCGTCCACGGCAGGAAGTTGATCCCCGCGGCCATCGACACGGCCGCGGCCAGGACGCGCCGGTCCATCTTCAGGCGGTCGTAAAGCGGCAGCACCGCGGGAATCGTCACGAGAAAGCACACGGCGCCCGAGCCGTCGAGGTGGATCAGCAGCGCGAGCAGCGTCGTGCCCATCACGATCCGCGTGGGCCGCGTGCCGACCGCGCGCAGGATGCGGTCGATGATCGGGTCGAGCGTGCCGGCGTCGGTGATCGTCCCGAAATAGAGGATCGCGAACACGAACATCCCGACCACGGGCGCGAGGCCCTTCAGCCCGTCGATCACGAACTTGCTGGTATGCAGCCCGAAGCCGCCGATCAGCGACGCCGCGATCGGCACGATGATCAGCGCGACGAGCGGCGACATGCGTTTCGACAGAATTGCGGCCAGCAGCACGACGATCGTGCCCAGCCCGAGTAACGGCAGCATCGGTGTCTCCTACCTTGTCTTTTGTTGGAGACGAGCGTAAGGTCGGCGCAGCGATAGCACAATTGAAATGATTTGATTGCAGCAATCACGAACCGTTATGGATCTAAACCTTCGCGACATTCGCGCGTTCGTCACCGTCGCGCAGGCCGGCAACTTCACGCGCGCCGCCGCGCGGCTGCACCTGTCGCAGCCGGCGCTGACCGTGCAGATCCGCCGGCTCGAGGAGATCGTCGGCGCGCGGCTGTTCGACCGCAACAGCCGCAGCGTCGCGCTCACGCAGACCGGGCGCGAACTGCTGCCGCTGCTGCAGCGCTCGCTCGACGACATGGAGCGCGTGCTGCGCGATGCGCGGGCGCTCGGCGAAGGCGCGAGCGGCACGGTGCGGCTCGCATGCCTGCCGACGTTTGCATCCAGCCTGCTGCCGGAGCTGATCCAGTCGTTCCGGCGCGACGTGCCGCGCGCGGGCTTCGACATTCGCGACGGCGTCGCGAGTCTCGTCACCGCGCTGGTGCGCAACGAGGAAGCCGATCTCGGGCTGACCGGCGGCGACGCGTTCGACGCGTCGCTGGACGTGCTGTACGCGGGCGCCGACCGGCTCGTCGCCGTGTGCCCGAAGGATCATCCGCTCACGCGCAAGCGGCGCGTGCGCACCGCCGACGTCGCCGCCGTGCCGCTCGTGCTGACCGCACAGGGCACGAGCGTGCGCAGCGTCGTCGATGCCGCGCTGGAAGCGGCCGGCTGCACGCCCGACATCGCGTGCGAACCGACCTACATGATGACGGCCGTCGCGATGGTGCGCGGCGGCCTCGGCGTGACGATCCTGCCGGCCGCCGCGCGCGAGGTGCGCGCCGAGCCCGACCTCGTCGCGAAACCGATCGACGACCCGGCGTTCGTGCGGCCGATCGCGCTCGTCGCGAAACGCGGGCGCACGCTGTCGCGCGTCGCGCAGGCGTTCGCCGACGTGATGCTGGCGGAATTGAACAAGCGCGCGTGAACCGCGCGCCCGAATCGCGAACGAAAGCCCGCTTTCTGCCTACTGCGCGTCCGGATCGACGTGCAGCGATTCGCCGATCGCATAGAAGTTGCCGCCCGCGATGTAGTGCAGGCTGCGCAGCGCCGGATCGGCCGATTCGAAATACCAGTGACCGTCGCGGAACACGCGCGTGTCGGACCATGCACCGACCACCTCGCCGATGAACAGGTCGTAGGCCTGCTGGTTGTGCGGCTCGGGTATCAGCCTGCACGCGAGCCAGCCCGAGCAGCCGGCGACGAACGGCAGGTCATGGCCGGCGACGTCGAACAGCGTGACGCCCGCCTCGCGCAGCTTGTCCGGCCGCTCGGCGAGACTGTGACTGCCGACCGCATGCGTGAGCTGGAGCTGCGCGGCCGTCGGCACCTGGATCACGAAGGTGCCGCTGCGCTCGACCAGCTCGCGCGTCTTCGCGGACTTGTCGAGCACGACCGTCAGCTTCGGCGGCAGGAAATCGAGTGCGCAGGCCCACGCGGCGGCCATCACGTTGTCGACGCCGTCGTGACGGGCCGACACGAGCACGGTCGGGCCGTGGTTGAGAAGACGGTAGGCTTTCTTCAGCTCCACCGGAGCGATGTGACTGTCCATGCGGGCTCCCTGGTGAGCGGCACGACGCGTGCCGGCCGAGGCCAGCATTCTCGCACTCCGTGCCGATCGCCGCTGACGGCGCGCGCGGGCGCGCTGCGTCACACCCAAATCGCTCGCGCGGTGCGCGCAATAACACACTCGGCCCGCATCACGCGATTCGATTCGTTAAATAATCAATTGATGAATCGACGACCAATGCATCGTCGTCGAAATTCGACTGGAAATCGTGCGGAATTATCACGATTCCGGCAATACGCCGGTCGCGCCATCTCGAAATTCAAATCGATTGATACACGATTCTCAATAATGTGAATCTCTCAATGGACCTTGCCGCAGCATGCATCTGTCGGCTTTATGTCACATCGGAGAATTTCGTTTTTGCCGTTCGTCGGCGGCTCGGTAGTCTCCTGCCATTCCGGTTCAAGAAAACAGGCCAATCGCAAGGAGATGAAATGAAACGCACGACCCTCTCGCTGATTTCGCTCGCGTCGTTCGCGGCGATGCCCGCCGCGCATGCGCAGTCGAGCGTCACGCTGTATGGCGTAATCGACACGTCGATCACGTACGTGAATCACGCGCAGGGCAAGGACAACGCGTGGATGCTCGGCAACAGCAGCGCTGGCAATCTCTCCGGCAGCCGCTGGGGCGTGAAAGGCAGCGAGGATCTCGGTGGCGGGCTGAAGGCGCTGTTCCAGCTCGAGAACGGCTTCGACCCGAGCAGCGGCCGGCAGGGCCAGGGCGGCCGCCTGTTCGGCCGGCAGGCGTTCGTCGGGCTGTCGAGCGACCGCTACGGCACGCTCACGTTCGGCCGCCAGTACGACCCGCTCATCGACCTCGTGCAGGGCATCACCGCCGACAACTATCTCGGCAGCGTGTTCGCGACGCCGGGCGACGTCGACAACTACGACAACAGCTTCCGCGTCGACAACGCGGTGAAGTACACGTCGGCCGTGTATTCGGGCCTGCAGTTCTCGGCGATGTACTCGTTCGGCGGCATCGCCGGCAGCACCGGCGCCGCGCAGTCGTATTCGGCCGCCGTGTCGTACAACAACGGGCCGTTCAGCGTCGCGGGCGGGTACTTCCACGCGACCAACAGCCCCGCGTCGAACGGGCTGCGCAACGGCTGGACCAGCTCGTCGGACGGCACCTTCGACGGCCCGATCAACACCGGCTATGCGAGCGCGCATTCGATCGGCATCGCCCGCATCGCGGGCCAGTATGTGGCCGGCCCGTTCACGTTCGGCCTCGGCTACAGCAATGCGCAATACCGCCGCGACGCGAGCTCGGTGTTCAACTCGAACGAGCACTACAACACGGGGCAAGGCTTCGTGAACTACCAGGCGACCAATGCGCTACTCGTCGGGCTCGGCTACAGCTACACGCGCTCGGGCGGCGATACGTCGGCGACTTATCACCAGGTGTCGGCCGGCGCGGACTATACGCTGTCGAAGCGCACCGACGTGTACCTCACCGCCGCGTACCAGCACGCGAGCGGCCAAACCGGCGACGGCAACGGCGGGTCGATGGCCGCGCAGGCGTCGATCGGTTCGTACGGCTATGCGGGCACGAGCTCGCAGACGATGGTCAACCTCGGCCTGCGTCACCGCTTCTGATCGACGACGGCCGGCTGCGTGAGGCATCGCGCGGCCGGCCGGTCGGAACCGGATTTCGGGAGCCGGGGATGCATCGACACGGCGGCTGCGGCCGCCGTCGCCGTTTCCACGCCCCGCGCACCGGTGGCCGCGCCTTTTATCGTCCGTTTCGCTGCACCATTCATTGCCGCATTCGCCGCGCAACTGACGCGTGGCGTCAGTATTCCGATAGCGGCCGCACGCTGGCATGCGCACGATAATCGGCCCTTTTTACCGATTCCATCCTGTCGCACGGAGATACCGGCGCCCGCGAAAATCCGCGACAAATCCGCCGGCAAATGCAAAGGAAAGTTTGACGCGAGCCATTTGCCTGCGCGCTATGGCACACTTCGCGTCTGCGTAATTTCCTTGCACCGGGCGGCCGGATTCCGCCCCATCCTGCCATGCCGCGTCAGACTGCCCGTTCGATCAGCCAAGCCACGCCGAAGATCGCCGCGACGATCGTGTTGTCGTGCGCGCTGCACGGGTTCGCGCGGGCCGACTGCCTCGACGACGCGGCCACGTTCCAGAAAGTGAGCGTGAGCCTGTTGCGCGGCATCGCGCAGGTCGAATCGGGGATGAATCCGAACGCCGTCAACACCAACACGAACGGCACCGTCGACATCGGCCTGATGCAGATCAACAGCACCTGGCTGCCGACGCTCGCGCGCGAAGGCATCACGCGGGAAAGCCTGTTCGATGCGTGCACCAACGCGTACGTCGGCGCGTGGATCCTGTCGCAGAACATCCGCCAGCTCGGCGCCAACTGGAACGCGATCGGCGCGTACAACGCCGCGTCGCCCGACAAGCGCCTCGCGTATGCGCGCAAGGTCTATGATGCAATCCGGACCATGCCGGATTCGCCGGATACTCCCATGCCCATCCTTCCGCCCTCCTTCACGCCGCCGCAACAGGTCCAGGCGTACAACCCGTTCGCCAGCCTGAGCGTGTCGGCACCGCCGGTCGCACGGCCCCGCACGCTCGCGCCTGCCGCGCCGCCGCCGCAACCGCAAGGCGGGCCGGCCGGGCCGGCCGGCACGTACAACTTCGGCTGGACCGTCACGGGCGCCGACCAGGCCAAGCCGACCCAGGTGTTCGACGACGGCGCGCGGATCTACGTGCAGTTCAGCGACATGAAACACGTGCCGGCGATCTTCACCGAGACGTCGTCGGGCCGCGTGCTGATGTCGTGGGAGCTGCAGTTCCCGTATGCCGTTCTGACGCGTCCCGCGCAAACGTTAATCTTCCAGCTCGGGCCGTTCGAGGCGCGCGCGCAGCGCGGCGCGACGGGGACGACCGCTCAGGCGGGCGCGGCACCCGCAGCGGGCACGCAGCGTTCGGGGGCGACGGCCGCCACGGCAGCGACGGCGACGGCAGCGCCCGCATCCAGACACACCGCCGATGCAGCGGCCAAGCGCACCGCATCGGCCGATGCGCTTTGGTATATCGACACGGCGTCCACGTCGGGTTCGGCAGCAACCTCGAGTCAGGCCAATACGTCGACGGCATCGACCGCGTCGAACACGCCTGCGACGTGGCCCACCGCAGTGACGTCGAACACGCCGCCGCCGGTTGCGACACCTCAGGCGCCCGCCGCGACGAAGCCGGGCGCACGCGTCAGCACCGACGCGCTCTGGTACATCTCGAAGTAACGCTCGGGCCGGCCCGATCCCTCACCCGCGCCGCACCCAGATCACCTTGCCGTCGCGAATGCCGAGGTCGCGGCGCTCCTCGCGATAGTCCATCGTGCCCGGCAACGACCGGCCGTCGCGCTCGAGCACGCGCCACAGGCAGCCGTCGAGCAACGCGGCCGCATCGGCCTCGGTCTTGCCGATCAGCGCGTCGTCCGGGGTGGCGTCCGCCTTGCACGCGTTCACGGCGCCCGACGGCGCGGGGTTCGTCACCGCGCCGCCGGCGGTGGCGTTGGGGTGCTTCGTGTTCATGTCCGCACATCCCGCAAAGGTTGCGCTCGCAACGAGTGCCGCGAGCATCGCGATCGTGTTCTTCATCGGTTTCTCCGTGTCGCGGCCCGGCGCGGCAGGTGCGGGATGCGCGCACGCACCGGGCGTTGGATCCATGATGGGTTCTGCGCGCCACCGGCCGGCAAGGCACCGTATTGCGCGATCCGTTCGAGTCGAATCGGCTCCGCGCAGTCGCCTCGACAGCCTGACACCGAAGCCGAAGCCGAAGCCGAAGCCGAAGCCGAAGCCGAAGCCGAAGCCGAAGCCGCCTTCATGTTACCGCACCGATCCGCGGCGAAGTCGTGCTCCCCGGACGGGGCGCAGGCGAATCAGGCCGGCCGCGTCAGAACTTGTACGTCACGCCGGCCATGCCGAAGTAGTTGCTGCGCGTCTGGACGATCGGGCTGTCGCCATAGCGTCCGAGCAGCCGCGTGAAGCCGCTGGTCGCATGCACCGACCAGTGCCGCGACACGCCCCAGTTCCATGCGAGCGACAGCGTTGCGCTGTCGACCCCGCCGCTCGTCGAATACGGCCTGAAGCCGCTCGCCGCCGACTGCGCATCGGTCACGCCGTAAAACGTCTGCATGTAGCGCCCCGTGCCGGCATGCACGCTGCCGGTCACGACGATATCGTGGCGGCCGGCCTTGAATACCGGCACCGCGAGATCGACGTGGCCGGACAAGCCGCGCGACGTATGCGTGACCGGCGCATCGATGGCGACGCTCAGTTCGCCGCCATCGAGCAGTTGCACGCCCGCACGCATGCCGACGAGCACCGAACCGGGGATCCGGCCCATCCCCTTCAGGTGATCCGAACCCGCCAGGTCGAAACGGTTTTCGTCGGAACGGCCACCGGCATAGCCGAGCGCCGCCGACACGAATGCCCCGTGCGGCAGGTTCAGACGGTAGCCGGCGCCGGCTGCCGTGTCGATGAAGAACCCGTTGCCGAACATCGCGGAGAACGACGGCGCGACGACGGCGCGATACTGGTTGCTGCCCTGGTAGCGCGGAGCGAACCCGCCGCCGAGCGATATCGCGTACTGGTTTTCGGCGTGGGCGACAGCGGCAAGGGTCAGGCCGGCAAGCGGCATGCAATAGCGCAACGAGCGCAGCGAACGGAAGGATGGACTCACGATGTCGAGACAAGAGTGACGGAGCCCGAAGTCTAGGTACGACGGCGCGGCAGCACTGTCCTGAATCTGCGGAAAATGTGTGCTCAATTGTGATCGTTTGTTCCCGATTGTCGTATCGCGGCCCCGGCGGTCGCCACGCCGGATAGAATTCGCCGGCCGCGCATTCATCGGCATGGAGAGGCTGAACGCGCGGATCCGAGGAGAACATGAACGACAATCCGCTCAAATACCGTGTGCTGCTGATCGAGGACGACGACCGCCTCGCCCAGCTCGTGCGCGAATATCTCGACAACTATGAATTCGCGGTGACGGTCATACGGCGCGGCGATCTCGCGGTCGCCGCGGTGCGCGAGCATCAGCCCGCGCTCGTGATACTCGACCTGATGCTGCCGAACCTCGACGGGATGGAAGTCTGCCGGCGCATTCGCGCGTTCACCAACGTGCCCGTGCTGATCCTCACCGCGCGCGCCGACGTGTACGACCAGGTCGCGGGCCTCGAAACCGGTGCCGACGATTACGTGACCAAGCCGATCGAGCCGCGCGTGCTCGTCGCGCGCGCCCGTGCGCTGCTGCGCCGCGCGCAGCCTGCCGCGTCCGAACCGGCGGCCGACACGCAGCCGCATGCCCTCGTGTTCGGCGAGCTGACGATCTCGCCGCCGAACCGCACGGTCACGTGGCGCGGGGAACTTGTCGACCTGAAGACCACCGAGTTCAACCTGTTGCTGATTCTCGCGCGAGCGGCAGGCACCGTGCTGAGCCGCGACGACATCCTGAAGCAGTTGCGCGGCATCGAATTCGACGGGCTCGACCGCTCGGTCGACTCGGGCATCTCGAAGCTGCGCCGGCGCTTCGAGGACGCTTCGTCGGAGCCGCAACGGATCAAGACGATCTGGGGCCGCGGCTACCTGTTCAGCCCTTCCGCGTGGGACGACTAAATGCTGCGCCCGTTGATCAAGCTGTACCTCATCGTGATCCTGTGCTGTGCCGCCTCGATCGTATTCATTCAATGGTCGTTCAACAGGATTTTCTACGAGCGCGTGGCACAGGCGCAGCGCAACGCGCTGACCACTTACGCGTTCGTGCTGAACGACTACCTCGAACGCCATCCGGGCGGCAAGCGCAGCCTCGCGCTGCGTGAACTCGCGCAGCACGGCAACGAGCGATTCGGTTTCGTGACGATGGCCGACGCCCGTGCGCAACTGCGCGGCGCGCCGCTGCGCGATCTGGACGCCGGCCGGATCGCGATCAGTTACGACCGCAGGAACTACTACATGCCGCTCGCGGACGGCTCGGTCCTGCATGCCCGCCCGATCGCACCGGCCGACCTCGACATCCAGATCTACGCATACGGGATGACCGCACTCGCGGCACTGTTCGCCGTCGCGCTGTGGACCTCGTATCACTGGCGCGACCTGCGCAAGCTGCAGGCCGCCGCGCACGCGTTCGGCGCGGGCAACCTGTCGACGCGCGTGAAGCTGTCCGGGCGCTCGAACATCTACGCGCTGTCGCAGCAGTTCAACGACATGGCCGAGCGGATCGAGGCGTCGATCAAGCAGCAGCGCGAGATGATGCACGGCATCTCGCACGAGCTGAAGACGCCGCTCGCGCGCCTCGAATTCGGGCTCGCGCTGCTCGCCGAATCCGACGAAAGCGGCCGCATGCGCGAACGCCGCGACGAACTGCGGCGCGACGTGCGCGAACTCGACGAGCTGGTGACCGAGCTGCTGACGATCGGGCGGCTCGAACAAGGCGCAAGCGAACTCGCGCCGATGGACGTCGCCATCGATGCGCTGATCGACAGCGTGGCCGGCAACGTCGCGAACGACGTCGCCGACCGCGGCCTCACGCTCGGCGTGTCGACGACCGGCGCGCCCGCCACCCACGTGTGCGATCCGAAACTCGTCGCACGGGCGCTGCTGAACCTGATCCGCAACGGCGCACGTTATGCGTCGCGCACCGTGCTGCTGTCCGCGACGCACGACGCGTCCGGCGCGCTGGTGCTGAGCGTGGACGACGACGGTCCCGGCATCCCGGTCGCCGAACGCGCGCGCGTGTTCGAACCGTTCCAGCGGCTCGACTCGAGCCGCGACCGGCAGACCGGCGGGTTCGGGCTCGGGCTCGCGATCGTGCGACGCGTCGCGCTCGTGCACGGCGGCGACGTGCGGCTCGAGGATTCACCGCTCGGCGGCGCCCGCTTCGTGATTTCGTTGCCGCCGCGGGCATTGCCGGAATTCCTCGGCGACACGCCACCGCGCACGGAGCACTCTCGTATCTAAACACTCTCTCCTGGGGCCGGCCGCCGCGCCGCTCGATCGCTGCGTGCGCGGCAACCGTCGCCTTCACACCTGTCAGTGCTCCTGATCATGCCGCTCATGGTAGTGGCACGCCGCGCCCGGTCGCGCCCGCATGCCGTTCGATGAACGAGAACACTATGTTCTGTCCGCGCGCGCTACGCACCGCCGCGCGAATCGCATAAGCTGACGACACTCGCCGGCACCCGAATCCGGCGAATCGCCAGGCGCGCGCCGCGTCGAGGTCGCGCCGCACCGTCGCGCTTCGATCGTCGTGGCACCGCACCGCAGCAGAATCGCATCGCGTCCGCACGACGGGGCGGCGCGATCGTGATCCCCAGCCGCCCACCACCCTGATCTGGAGAGAACCATGGCAAGCGAACCGATTCGCGATCCCGCGAACGACCACCTGCTCACCCCGCAGAACGCGGCGTTCATCGTCA